>PBAM01000022.1 GCA_002716285.1 Acidimicrobiaceae bacterium | reverse complement strand
CGGAAAACCATTGGCTGAAGGCGAGAAAGACGTGCCCTGGCCCTGTAATCCGGACAACATACTCATCTCCCATTTCCCCACGGATCGACTTATTATGTCTTATGGCAGCGGTTACGGGGGCAATGCCTTGCTTGGTAAAAAATGCTTTGCTCTTCGCATTGCCTCTTGCATGGCCCGCGATCAAGGTTGGATGGCCGAGCACATGCTGATTCTGGGGGTCGAGGATCCACAAGGTGAATGTTTTTACCTTGGCGCCGCATTTCCCAGCGCTTGTGGCAAAACGAATATGGCGATGCTGGTTCCTACTATTCCGGGTTGGAAAGTTGAGACCATTGGAGACGATATAGCTTGGATGAAATTCTCTCCTGATGGGCAGCTCCGTGCCATCAACCCTGAAGCAGGTTTCTTTGGGGTTGCCCCCGGGACTTCTAATTCAACTAATGAAAACGCTATGAAAACCCTTTGGGGAAATGCCATTTTTACAAATGTTGCACTTGACGAAAACAACGATGTTTGGTGGGAAAGGATGACGGAAAAGAAACCTGACTCACTTGTCGACTGGCAAGGGCGTGACTGGACTAGTGAGTCTGAAGAACCGGCCGCTCACCCGAATGCACGTTTCACCGTACCTGCAAGCCAATGTCCTTCAATCGCCCCAGAGTGGGAAGATCCGGAGGGAGTACCAATTTCGGCAATCATGTTTGGAGGTCGACGCGCTTCGAATGTTCCATTGGTAACACAAGCACGCGATTGGGAGCACGGAGTTTTCCTTGGTTCAATTATGAGTTCAGAAAAGACCGCTGCAGCCGCTGGAAAAATTGGTGAAGTCCGGTTTGATCCTTTTGCCATGCTGCCTTTTATGGGTTATAACGTGGGCGATTACATCAATCATTGGATAGAAATCGGTAAAGCTACTGATTCCAGTAAGTTACCGAAATTATTTTGGGTTAATTGGTTTCGGAAAGACGAAAATGGTGGTTTCCTTTGGCCAGGTTTTGGTGAGAACAGCCGTGTGCTTAAGTGGATTTTAGATCGTGTGGACGGAGCAGCTCAAGCTGTTGAGACTCCTTTGGGTCTGGTGCCTGAAATTGACGGTATTGACACCTCTGGGCTGGATCTGGAAGTTTCAGCTATGCAAAGACTTCTTGAAGTTGACTCAGATTCATGGTGTGAAGAAGTTACGTTAATAGAAGAGCATCTAAAAACTATTGGTGACCGACTACCCGAAGAGATGACTTCTCAACTCGATTATTTAAAATCTCGAATAGGTTTGGGAAACTGAATTAAATCGGCCCTAGGATCATCGATCGAATTCCTAGTCCCATTAAGAAAAGTCCAGCAAACCCGTAAAGCAAGTACCTTCGGTTCTCTAATTGATTACGGTAACCGTAAATTACTCCCACGCTTAGAGCCGCAGCAGACCAGTAAAGCAAATGAAACTTGGGGACTTCGATATTTTCTGACGAGGCTAATGCAACGCCTGAAAAAAGGTGGGCCAGAACCATAATCTGGGCGATTGCTGTTAGCCATGCGAGTGCTGCCACTCGAAACAGTTTGTTTCTATGGGCTTGAAGAGACCAGATGCCGGCCGATGCATTCAATAAGACCATCAACCATTCGATGACTTCATGGGTTCCTCGAAAGGAAGCTAGGACATTCATCAAATAGAGGTTCGGTCTGTCATGAAGCTCTTAGTTTGGTTATTTGCTTCGTCAGTTGAACAGATTTGATTTAAAGGGTTCATTCTCTTTTCTTGCTTCTTTTGGATTTATAAACCATTCGGTTCCGAAAACATTAACAAACTGGTCATTTGGAATCTGTAAAAAAAATGAATCTTCACCTATTTGACTTCGATGAGTTGAGATCGCTGCTCTTTTCTTTTCAATAAAATCGGAAACATTTATAGCGTGAGTGATTTCAGACTCGGCAGAACCAAAAGATTCCTCTTCTACTCGTTGCCGCCTCTCCTCTAAATCGTCACCTATTCCAGCCAGACCTTCATCTGGAGCTGTTTCCATGGCTAGTTCGATTGTCTTCTTAATCGAATCCCTGTTAAGGGTCGTCCACCTGATATTTTTCAGTCCAATCTGATCCGCCCAAAAAGTTCCCACCCTGTGGACCTGAATATGGTCTGGATGCCCGTATCCCCCATTCGGGTCATAAATAACCAAAAGATCAACTGTTTCCTCGCATAGAAGGTCAGCTAATCGCAAACTGGCTTCCTCAACATGCGCTTGCCAAAAACACTCAGGGTTGGAGGTGGAGGGCGAACCGATCATTCCACTGTCCCTGTAGTTCAGGAATTCGACACGTGATACTCCCAGTAGATCCGCTGATTTGATGAGCTCTTCGGTTCGTCGTTCCTCTAAGAGTTCTCCTTCTTTTAGAACTCCCGGGACAGGTTCCCCTTCTTCTCCGCGAGTTGCGACTACAAGAATTACGCGATTCTCAGATGCAGACAATAGGGCCATTGTTCCGGCTGTAGACAGTGCTTCGTCATCGGGGTGAGCGTGAAAAAAAACTATTGTTGACATTGGAATCTTTTAGGAGACAGCGCCGGTGCTACGCAGTTCAGTAATCTCTTCCTCTTTGAATCCGAACTGGATTAGAACCTCTTCGGTGTGTTGACCGGGGTGCGCCGGCGGTCTTTCAATTTTTCCTGGTGTTCGGCTGAATCGCGGAGCGGGCGCTGGTTGGGTTACGCCTGCAACTTCTACGAATGTTTTTCTTTCTACATTGTGAGGATGTTCAACTGCTTCGTATGCAGAAAGAACAGGGGCATAGCAAACATCACTACCAGCAAGTAACTGATCCCACTCTGCTCTGGTTTTTGTGACTATCAAGTCAGCCATTTTTTGTTTTAATTCTGGCCATTTTTCTCGGTCGTGTTGGAATGCGAATTCTTCTTGATCAAGTTCTAATTTTTCTAGCATTTCTTGGTAGAACTGGGGCTCTATTGATCCTAGAGATATCCACTCGCCGTCTGAGCATTCGTAAACGTCGTAAAAATGGGCTCCAGTATCGAGAAGATTCACACCTCTTCCCTGTTGGTGGAAACCTGTTTCCATCATCCCGTAAAAGAAGCTCATTAGACTTGCTGCACCGTCGACCATCGCGGCATCAACGACTTGGCCTTGTCCAGATTTTCTAGCTTCAATAAGTGCGCACACCATTCCAAAAGCAAGATACATGCCCCCTCCTCCGAAATCTCCTACAAGATTTAATGGTGGCACTGGCCCACTTTCGCTTCTTCCTATATGAGCTAAGACGCCGGCTAATGAAATGTAATTTATGTCATGCCCAGCTGCATTTGCGTAAGGTCCTTCTTGCCCCCAACCTGTCATGCGTCCATAAACTAAGGCAGGGTTTCTTTCAAGGCAATCATCTGGGCCTACCCCTAACCTCTCAGCTACTCCTGGTCTGAAGCCTTCAAAAAAAATGTCGGATGTCTCAACCAATCTGAGAACCGTTTCTCTACCTTGTGGGTTTTTGAGATCTATCCCTAAGCTTTTTCTTCCCCTGCTGATTATGTCGTTCGGTGGGGAGTTCTCGTCAAACTCTTTCACTGAGCCTGCACGATCAATACGTATGACATCTGCACCCATATCAGCAAGCATCATTCCGCAAAAAGGACCGGGTCCTATTCCTGCCAGCTCTAAGACCTTTACTCCGTCTAAAGCACCCATTTTGTCTCCTATTTTTTCAACTTATATTTTCAGCATTTTTTACGTGCTTAATTATCTCATTTGTAATCTTTGGCCAAGAACCCGGTGGGAGATCATGTCCCCAACCTTCAATCATGACGAATTTAGCTTCAGGTACAACCTCTGCCGTGCGTTGTCCCCCACTTGGATCAACAAGAGTGTCTGCACTTCCATGAAGTACGAGTGTAGGTGTCTTGATTTTCATAAGTGTTTCTTCACGGTTTCCAGTTGAATTCATAGCTCGCATTTGTCGTTCTTTGGCTTCATTGGATTTATCGGTGCGTTCGGCATACTTTTCAAAAATTTTTAAACAGTATTCGTCATCATGCCAGTCAGTGCTCGCCCATAGCCGTCTGTCAGACAAGTCTTTTAGGGCTCGATCATGTGGATCAATCGGTGTCGGAGCCAATAAGGCGTCTAATGCTTTTCCTCTTGGAATACCAAAACCGCTCTTACCCGTGTTAGATGCCATTGAAGTAAGGCTGCTAATTTTCTCTGGATGTTCAGCAGCAAAAATTTGAGCGACCATACCACCTAAAGACATGCCTACGATATGAGCTTTTTCTACNGACAACTGCTCTAACAACTCTGCAACNTCGGAAGCCATGTCTGANAATTCGTACTCTTTTTTCATCTCCGATGAAAGTCCGCTGTCTCTTTGATCGTATCTAATTACGTGCAATCCTTCTTCAGCTAGCCTGTTGCAGAAACCTTCTTCCCATAGCAACAGTTGGCTGCCCAAACCGTGAATCAATACGAGTGTTGGGTTCGTTGAAGAACCGAAAGTCTCGTAACAAATTTCNACCCCTGAGGGGAGAAGAATCTTAGGCATTAAATTTCTTTCCTTTTTAGGTTTCAAATTAAGACTATCTGCTGCTCTCATTACCAATTCGTAGAATTCAGCAGTAGTTTCATTATGTGAGTGATATTTTTGATCAATCTTTTCATGAGATAGAACCTCTTACGTTCTACGAGATTTTACGCCTGAGGATCGATGTTTTTGTAGTGGAACAAAATTGCCCCTATCCGGAACTAGACGGATTNGANATCGACTCAGACACTCGACATGTCTGGATCGCAGATGAAGAATCGCCAGTTTCTTATCTCCGCGTTCTACGCGAAAATAAAGAAGTTAACAGAATCGGTCGAGTCGCAACCTCTCTTCACAACCGTCGTAGAGGTATGGCGGAATCGCTAGTAGAACATGTGATTAACACCACTTCTGGGGAACTGGTACTCGATGCTCAGGCTTATCTAGAGAACTGGTATGAAGAGATGGGTTTTATAACTAACGGCGAAGCTTTCGAAGAAGGTTGCGGACGTGACGTGAATTCGGGGATTCTTCATGTGCCGATGGTTTACAAAAGGGAAATTGATTAGCCCTCCACTCAGGCACTCAACTGCACTTCGTGGATAAAGTGCGCCTTATGGGAAAAATTGACACCGGAGAAAGTTCTGCTTTTTCAGAAGAGCTCAACTTTGAAGAATCTGACAATTTACTCCTGGGTTTAGATGAGTCTCAACACCATGCTGTAACTGTAGAAACAGAACCCNTAGCCATTCTTGCCGGAGCCGGATCTGGGAAAACTAGAGTTCTCACCCGAAGGATCGCTTGGAGAGCAATGAAGGGNAAAGAAGACCCCCGACGTGTACTAGCTCTCACTTTTACTCGCAAAGCTGCNGGAGAACTTCGCTCACGACTTTCACGGCTTGGACTCAGGGATCAAATCGCTGCAGGAACTTTTCATTCTGTTGCTTACTCCCAACTCCGAATCTATTGGCAAGACCGAGGCATAAAGGAACCAACTCTTTTGACAAATAAAATTTCTTTTGTTACAAACCTCTTACCGAGAGATAAACGTTCTACCGACACTCTTGACATAGTGACTGAAATCGAATGGGCGAAAGCTCGTCGCATTTCACCAGAAACTTACTTTTCAGAAGCTGAAAGGCACGAACGAACCCCACCGTTAGGACTGCAGGAAGTTTCAAATATTTTCAAAAGCTACGAAGAACTTAAAGCTGAACGGAAGTTTTTAGATTTCGATGANCTTCTTAGCGACTGTGCCAAAATAATCCGTAGCGACCGCTCTTTTGGTGAGGCTCAAAAATGGAGATTCCGGAACTTCTATGTGGATGAATTCCAAGACGTTAACCCTTTGCAGTTCTCTCTTCTTGNAGCTTGGCTCGATGGAAGATCTAGTCTTTGCGTGGTCGGTGATCCTAATCAGGCGATTTACGCTTGGAATGGTGCCGAAGCTGACCATCTAATCAGATTTGAAGAACATTTTCGAGATTCGACTGTTGTAAGTCTGAACAAAAACTACCGAAGCACCCCCCAGATAGTTGAGACAGCATCTTGCCTTCTAGAAAATTCTGGGATTGAAGCCGTCAGAGGTGGAGGGTTGAAACCCTCAATTGCTAATTACCCAGACGAAGAGCTTGAAGCTGAAGGTATTGCCAAAAAAGTTAATGAAATTCATATTTCTGGAGACAAATGGTCTGATCAGGCGATTCTGGTGCGGACAAATGCACAAACCGAAATTTTCACAAGTGCTCTTCGCAAAGAAGGAATCCCCGTTAAAACGGTTTCAGGAAGTGGCCTGTTGGATAGAAAAGACATAAAGACCGTGATTTCTGAGTTGGCCAATTCAAACAGTCCATTAATTCAAAAAATTAACGACTTCGATACGACAGGTGGTGGTGCCTCTTCAACAAGCGACGAAGATGAAACAACAACTGATACTGAGAGAACTGTTGCTTTAGCCGAACTACGGCGTCTTGCTGAAGAGTATCTCGCTCTTGATCCTGCAGCGAAAAGTAATTCGTTTGTTCTGTGGCTCAAGTCCCAATCGCAAAATTTATATGAGATAAATGATGACGCGGTTGAAATTTCGACTTTTCACCGCTCTAAAGGTTTGGAATGGTCTGTGGTACATGTTGCTGGTTTAGAACAGGGACTTGTCCCGATAGCCCATGCTAAAGACTCGAATGCAGTCGCTGAAGAACGAAGGCTCCTATATGTCGCTCTTACAAGAGCGAAGGATCGTATTCTCTGCTCTTGGGCTAACAACCGGCATTTCTCTGGCAACAAAAGAAAAAGAGATCCATCACCATGGTTGTTCAACATTGAACGTGCAATACAAAATTTGGAAAAACCCCTTACACAGAAGGAACAAATNACCAAGATTAAATCGNCTAGGCGAAAGAAAGCAAAAAATGACCTACCNGAAACCCAACAGGTGAGAGAGCTTAAGGAATGGCGACTTTCAGTGTCTCGTGCTGCAGATGTGCCGGCCTTTGTGATTTTCAATGATGAAACATTGCTAGACCTTGTCGAAGTTCANCCAACAAACTTAGATGAACTTCTCAAAATAAAAGGAATAGGCCCTGTAAAAGCTGAACGTTACGGAAAGGAAATACTCGAACTGGTGTCAAGACACTACTGACCGTCTTATTTGCTCCAATTAAAAGAAGCAACTAAGGGCGTGTGATCGCTAGGTTTCACAAATTTGCCTTTTGCATCTTTGTATTTCTCAATCAAATCTNTGTTTTCTTTTTCCAGCATTTTTTCAGGAGTGCGCTCATGCATATCTACTTCAATTGACTCTAGAGATCTCGCCACCACATCAGAAGCCAGCACCAGGTCAATTCTGAGTCCCCTTTTATCTCTAAAGGCGTTCTTCGGATACTCCCAAAAAGTGTCTGCCTTCTCTTCTGGAAAGCGTTCACGAAAAACGTCTTTCATTCCCAAGTCGTCTAGTTTTTTTATTGCTCCACGAGCCTCAGGAGTAACATGTGTTTCTGGCAGGTCAAAAGTTTCAGTTAATGTTTTCTTTGATTTCCAGTCAAAGTTTGTGTACTCCTGTTTNGGATCCCATTCGTCAAGAACAGGNCGNGGGCAAACNTTGAAGTCNCCAGCTGTAANTACAGGGTTCTTCGAGGGGTCTGAGTTTTTTTTCAAATCATCATGGAGACGATTCAGCCAATCAAGTTTGTACTTGTAATGGTCGTCTTCCAATGTTCTTCCGTTCGGTATGTAACAGGAAGCTATTCGAATATTTGAACAAGTTGCCCAAACTATTCTTGCATCTGGATCAGGATCCTTTCTGCCGTCATCAAATCCTTTCTGCGGATCCTCAATACCTACTCTTGAGACAATCGCTACACCGTTCCATGACTTCTGTCCGTTATGAACAGATTCATAACCGAGTTCTTCAAAAACAGGTTGTGCTTTTTTTTGGAAAACTTCGTCTTCCATTTTTGTTTCTTGTAAGCAAAGCACATCCGGCTGATTTTCTTCGATCCAAAGTTTGACTCTGTGTAATCGGGCATTTAAACCAGCAACGTTCCATGTGACTATGCGCATTTTGATGACATTAGCGCTTAATCATCTGAGAATCCCAGAATTTCATATAACTCTTTGATGGCATCTTCAGGATCAATAACTTTTATGGTCGTCATTCCCATAGCTCGCGCTGGCTTCAAGTTGATTCCTAAATCATCAAGGAAGACACAATTTTCAGGTTCTACATTAAGACGGTCACAAGCGATTTCATAAAATTTTTCTTCTGGTTTTCTGCAACCCTCAATGCTTGACTGGATTAGAAGATCAAATATCCCAACCACTTTTTGTACGTCTTCAGTAAATGGTTGGGAATCTATTGGAGTTATGTTATTTGTGAGCATCGCTGTCTTGAATCTAGACGCACAACGCTGTAATGCTTTTACCATTGATGGCCTTAACGAACCGTGTAGGCCTTCGAGGATCCTATTAGCGTCTACTTCATACCCAAGTGCTGAGGCCTCTCCTTCAAAAAGACGAGCGAATTCTTCCGGATCAACTTCTCTACGTTCGAATTGTGCCCAGGCGTTAGTGTCAGGATTCGTTGTATTTATTTTTCTGATTGTGTCGACTGGTAGACCTGCTTCGATTTCATATTCGGCAAAAGCCTCGAAAGGACTCGAAAGGATCACTCCACCAAAATCAAATAAGACTGCTTCAATCACGAAAGCATGATAGTCATTTAATTTGCACCTCGGTTACTTTTATAGCCGATATCCTCTTTTTTCATGACAGCTCAGTTCATTTACACCATGCAAAAGGTGAGTCGTTTTTACCCTCCTGACAGAGAGGTCTTGAAAGACATCTCTCTTTCCTTTTTTCCAGGAGCGAAAATCGGGGTTCTGGGAAATAACGGTTCTGGGAAATCCTCTTTATTATCGATAATGGCTGGGCGAGATCCGGACCATGATGGCGAAGCAAGACTAACAGATGGTTTTACTGTCGGACTTCTTGAACAGGAGCCTGCTTTAAATCTTGAGAAGAACGTCTTGGAAAATGTAATGGAAGGAGTCGGAGAGGTAGCTTCTCTCTTGTCTCGCTATGACGGCATCCTCGCTAGTTGGTCGGATCCAGAAGCAGACTTTGAGAAATTGGGTGAACAGCAAGCGGAAGTTGAACGTCTTATTGAATCTGCCGGTGCTTGGGATCTTCAAAGAAATATCGAAATAGCTATGGATGCACTTCGTCTTCCTGACGGTGAATCAGATGTGAGCTTATTATCAGGAGGAGAACGTCGTCGTGTGGCTTTATGCAAACTGCTACTTTCCAAACCGGACTTGCTTCTTTTAGACGAACCTACAAACCATTTGGATGCTGAATCGGTTTCCTGGCTTGAAAGAACTCTTCAGGACTATTCTGGGACTGTTGTAGCGGTAACACATGACAGGTACTTCCTTGACAATGTCGCTGGTTGGATATTAGAACTTGATCGCGGAAGAGGAATACCTTATGAAGGGAACTATTCAGGCTGGCTCGATCAAAAAAGTGCGAGGCTTGAAGCTGAAGAAAAGTCCGACTCTTCACGTAAACATACCCTTGAAAGGGAATTGGAATGGATTCGCATGGCTCCAAAAGCACGCCAAGCGAAAGGGAAAGCACGACTGGCCTCTTACGACAAACTCATAGCTGAAGCAAATGAAGCAGAGAAACGCGATGCTGAACTTCAAATACAAATCCCTGCTAATTCACGTCTAGGGGATCAAGTAATTGAAGTTGAAAATCTTAATAAAGGTTTTGAAGATCGTTTGCTAATTGAAGATCTCTCATTCACCCTTCCACCCGCTGGGATTGTGGGGATAGTCGGAGGAAATGGGGCTGGCAAGACGACCTTGTTCAAAATGCTAGTAGCGGCCTTTCAGAACTCGGAGTCTGGTGACGATCTGCCGGATTCTGGTGTAATAAAAATCGGTTCAACAGTTGAACTTGGGCATGTAGACCAATCAAGAGACTCATTGGATCCGGACCGGACCGTTTACCAAGAAATAACCGACGATAGGGAATTTATTTCAGTAGGCAATCGTGAAATTAACGGAAGAGCTTACGTAGCATCTTTCAATTTTCGAGGGTCTGACCAGCAGAAAAAGGTCGGAGACCTTTCTGGAGGCGAAAGAAACCGTGTCCACTTGGCGAAAGTTTTAAAAACCGGGAGCAACGTTTTACTCCTTGATGAACCGACAAACGACCTTGATGTCGACACTTTAAGAGCCCTTGAGTCAGGACTTGAAGCCTTTCCTGGGTGTGCAGTCATTATTAGCCATGACCGCTGGTTTCTCGACAGGGTAGCTACTCATGTACTTGCATTTGAAGGAAACTCTTATGTGCGATGGTTTGAAGGAAATTTCAGCGAATATGAAGAGGTAAAAAGGAAAGAGTCAGGCGGGGAAAACGTACCCACACGGGTCCAGTACAAGCCTCTGTCACGTGATTAATAAGAAATTTCTAAAAGTTTCAATACGAGTCTGGCTCCATCTTCTGGTGATCCATGCTCAGGAGTCAGAATCAAATCTGGAGAGCTCGGCTTTTCATAAGGGTCATCAATTCCTGTAAAGCCTTTGATTTCTCCTGATCTGGCTTTTTTGTACAAGCCTTTTGGGTCACGCTCTTCACATACTCCAATTGGAGTGTCAACAAAAACTTCAAAAAATCTTAAGCCAAATCGATCATGTATTTCTCTGGCATTTTCACGGTCATCTCGGTATGGGCTTATCAGTGGAACTAGTGCGACAAGACCTGCATCAGCGAACAAGCGTGCTACTTCTGCAACTCTTCGAACATTTTCGTGACGATCTTCTGCACTGAAATTTAAATCCTCGTTAAGTCCTAATCTCAAATTGTCTCCATCAAGCAGATAAGAAGGACGTCCAGAAGTGACTATTAACTTTTCAGTTGCGGAAGCAATAGAAGATTTACCGGACCCTGAAAGACCTGTAAACCAAATTGTTGCACCTACATACCCAAGCGATGCATGTCGCTCTTCTTTGCTCAAGTTATTCGAATGCCATATAACATTCGGATTTTGATCAGACATGTCAACCTGAACCAACGATTATGCCAGCTGCGACAGTGACATTTGTTGCCTCGTCCATCAGTATGAAAGACCCTGTATTTCGATTTCTTCTGTACTCGTCAAAAAATAATGGCTGTGTGCTTCTCAAAGACACTCTCCCTATCTCATTCAGTTTTAGTGATTCGGGTTTTTCATCACGATGGAGGGTATTGACATCAATTCTGTATTGAATTTCGCTTGTCAGAACTCGACTTGATCTGGTCGTATGCTTTAAAGCCAGTTTCATTCGGGGAACTAGTTCGATGGATTCTGACATCCAGCAAACCATTGCTTGTAAATCCCGGCCTACTGAGGGTTGATTATTCGGGCGACAAATCATGTCTCCTCTTGAAATGTCTACATCGCTCGTAAGCCTCATCGTTACCGACATAGGTCCAAAGGCTTCAGAGATAGGGCCGTCATATGAATCTATTGAAGCAACTGTCGAAGTAAAACCGCTGGGCAATACCACCACTTCATCACCGGGTTTAAAAACACCTCCGGCTATCGTTCCTGCATAGCCTCGGTAGTCATGATGTTCTTCATTTTGGGGACGAATTACATATTGAACCGGAAAACGAGCATCGATATGGTTACGGTCACTTGCTATATGAACTTCCTCAAGGTGGTGCAACAAGGAAGATCCTTCATACCAAGGCATTTTGGCTGAACGTTCCACCACATTGTCTCCGTGTAAAGCTGATATTGGAATAAATGAGAGGTCTGGGATATCGAGTTTCATGGCGAAATTTCTGAACTCTTCCTTAACGGCCTGAAATGCTTTCTCGTCGTAATCAATTAAGTCCATCTTGTTTACACATACGACAAGGTGCGGAATCCGTAACAATGATGCTAGAAATGCATGGCGTCGTGACTGTTCAACAACTCCGTGCCGGGCATCTACAAGAACTAATACCAAATCTGCTGTAGAGGCTCCTGTAACCATATTGCGCGTGTACTGGATGTGTCCTGGAGTGTCCGCAATAATGAACTTCCTTTTAGGTGTGGCAAAGTAACGGTATGCAACATCGATGGTTATACCTTGTTCGCGTTCCGCACGGAGACCATCGGTTAAAAGAGCAAGATTGGTGTATTCATTTCCCATTTGTTGCGATGTTGCTTCTACAGATTCAAGCTGGTCTTGAAAAATTGATTTGGTGTCATACAGGAGTCTTCCTATAAGGGTCGATTTTCCGTCATCAACACTCCCAGCTGTAGCAAACCGAAGAAATTCCATTAGAAGTAACCTTCTTTTTTTCGGTCCTCCATGGCTGCTTCTGAAACACGGTCGTCAGCTCGCGTAGCACCTCTTTCTGTTATACGAGTTGAAGAAATCTCTTCTATTATTTGCTTCAAATTTTCTGCTTCTGATTCCACCGCTCCTGTGCAACTCATATCCCCTACTGTCCGGTAGCGGATTTTCCGTTTTACAAGCTCTTCTCCATCTGAACGGGTTACAAAATCTGAATCTGCTAATAACATTCCTTCACGTTGAAAAACTTCTCGTTCGTGGGCGAAATAAACACTTGGTATTTCTATAGCTTCTCTTTCGATGTATTGCCATACGTCTAGCTCAGTCCAATTTGAAATTGGAAACACTCGAATATGTTCACCTTGTCTTATTCTTCCGTTATAGAGATTCCATAGTTCGGGTCTTTGGTTTTTGGGATCCCATTGTCCGAATTCATCTCGAAATGAATAAAAACGTTCTTTAGCTCTTGCTTTTTCTTCGTCTCTTCGCGCCCCTCCGAATAAGGCATCAAACTTGTTTTCTTCGATCGAATCCAACAAAGTGGTTATTTGTAAACGGTTTCGGCTTGCTCTGGGCCCTTTCTCTTCTGCAACTCGACCTTCGTCGATAGATTTTTGAACTGAAGCTACTACTAGTCTCGCTCCTAATTCTTTTATAAGTTGGTCGCGATATTCAATTACTTCAGGAAAATTGTGTCCAGTGTCTACGTGTAAAACTGGGAAAGGCAATCCAGCTGGCCAAAATGCTTTGGAAGCCAGGTGAAGCATCACTATGGAGTCTTTCCCCCCTGAGAACATCAGGCCTGGGCGTTCGAATTCGGAAGCCACTTCACGAAAGATGTGTATAGCTTCTGCTTCTAATAGGTCTAGATGATTAAGTTCGTATGTGGTGATACTCATTTTATTTCTTCCCAGCAATACGCATTTTCTGCACCCCATGCTAACCCTGTCCTTCTAAGATGGTCACTCTTGAAGGCAAACAATGAAGATCACTATCTCGCAGAAGATTTAGCCACTCGTGCAGGACTTTTGTTGCTCGAAGAGAGAAAGCTCGGTAAGGACAGTGATCCTGAAGTTTTGAAACAGCAAGGTGACCAGAAATCTCATAATTTTCTGATGCAAGAACTCGCATCGTTGCGGCCGGAAGATGGAGTTCTTTCAGAAGAGGGCTCGGCAGATCCAGTTCATCCGAATCGTAGTGACACGGAGCGAGTATGGATTATTGATCCACTTGATGGGACTAGGGAGTTTGGTGAACCACAACGTGATGATTGGGCTGTACATGTAGCACTTGCCGTTGGTGGTCTTCCCGTTGTCGGGGCGGTTGCTATTCCTGCTTTGAACTTAACTTTTTCAACTTGTAATGATTTTTCAGAACCAAGTTCATCAACTGGATCTGAAAAAGTTCGAATAGCTGTTAGCAGGTCACGACCACCTGTTGAAGCTTCTCTAGTCGCAGAAAAAATTGACGGGGCGCTGATTGAAATGGGTTCAGCTGGAGCGAAAGCGATGGCTGTCGTGAGAGGAGTCGCTGATGTGTACATACATTCTGGGGGTCAATACGAGTGGGATAACTGTGCTCCAGCCGCTGTAGCTTTGGCTGCTGGTCTGCATGCATCTCGCCTTGACGGATCCCTTTTGAATTACAACAATTCGGATCCTTGGTTGCCGGATCTTTTAATTTGCAATCCGATTTTAGCTTTACCTGTTTTAGAGATTTTGAATAGTTGATCTGATGCGCTTAGTTTTTGCCCGTTGTACTGTTGATTATGAAGGTCGCCTTACCGCCCATCTTCCTGAAGCCACTCGCTTGATCATGGTTAAATCTGACGGGTGTGTAGCAATTCATGCAGATGGTGGTGCTTACAAGCCTTTAAATTGGATGAACGCTCCAAATAAAATCGTCGAAGAAGAGGGCGTTTGGAGGGTTTCCAATCCAAAAGGCGAAATGCTTATTATCACTCTGCACGAAATCTTTAGTGATTTAACGCACGAAATGGGAACTGATCCTGGTCTACAAAAAGACGGTGTTGAAGCCCATCTTCAAGAACTTTTAGCAGATGACCCGTCTTTTTTAGTTGAAGGACTTGAATTGATCAAACGTGAGTATCCAACTGATTTAGGGCCTGTTGATCTTTTATGCCGTACCTCTAAAGGTGAAACAGTTGCCGTTGAAATAAAAAGAAGAGGCGAGATTGATGGTGTGGAGCAGCTAACAAGATACTTAGATTTTTTAAATCGTGACCCTCTTATAAAACCTGTTCACGGCATCTTTGCAGCTCAGGAAATCCGCCCTCAAGCAAAAGTATTAGCGGAAGATAGAGGGATTCAGTGTGTTGTAATCGACTATGACGAGATCCGCGGGATCGAATCTAATCGCTTGCGTCTTTTCTGATGTTTTATGATGTTGTCGTAGTTGGAGGTGGGCCCGCTGGGTCATCTGCTGCCTGCACTATCGCCAAAAGTGGTCTGTCGGTTCTTCTCATTGATAAATCTGAATTTCCTCGTGACAAATGTTGTGGTGATGGTTTGACAACAATGGCCCTCAGATTAAGTGAAGAACTTGGTTTGAAAATATTGAATTTGGACAATCTCGAAGCCGTCGATGAAGCTGTGATCCATTTTCCTTCAGGTCGGCGGGAAGTTTTTCCTCTTCCGGGAAAAGGACTATTTGCTGCGGTCGTGCCCAGAGCAGACTACGATCTGGCTCTTATCGATCTAGCTCGTGAACTGCTGGTTGACGTTCGTTTAGGGCATAAATTTTCGTCAGTTAATTTTGATGGAGAAAGAACTTTTCTAGATATTGAAGGTCTGGAAGAGGTGGAGACTTCTTTTGTGGTTGCTGCCGACGGAGCGTGGTCACCTGTGCGTCGTTCACTCAATTTAGGTGAGGACCAGTCAAGGGGAGAATGGCTTGCTTTCCGTCAATACATTTCAGGAGTTGAAACTGATCGTAACAATTTGCATGTTTGGTTCGAAAAAGATCTTCTTCCTGGTTATGCCTGGAGTTTTCCTCTTCCAGATGGAAAAGCGAATGTAGGTTTCGGCGTCTTGAAGTCAAAGCATTCTTCCGCTTCAGAAATAGCTCAGTTGGCTCGTGATCTTCTCAACAGAGACTCTATTTCTGAAACCCTTGGTGAGAACATCAAATTAGAGGGACGTCAAACTGCTTGGCCGATACCCGCCAGAATCAGCAGCCAACAACTAACCAGTGGACCAGTTATCTTCGTCGGTGATGCTGCAGCTTCTACAGATGTTTTAACGGGTGAAGGAATAGGACAGGCGCTTTTAACTGGGATTCTTGCTGGAGAAGCAATCAAATCTGGAGGAAGTCAAAAGACAGTCGCTTCGTTGTACGAAAAATCTGTAAGGAGTCACCTACTAGCAGATCATCGTATGTCTGTTGCTCTTCAAGCAGTGCTTGCTCATCCTGCGGGAGCGGAAAACGCTCTTCGTTTAGCATCTCTGAATCAATGGTCAAGGCGTAATTTTGCACGTTGGATGTTCGAAGATTACCCAAGAGCCCTTTTATTAACGCCAAAAAGGTGGAAAAAAGGAGTTTTTGATTCTGAAGGTGCCTATGACCGTAAACTGGGCTTATGAGTATTCCTGAGGAAAGGAATCTGATTCCTTTTCCTATTAGATCTCAATTTGAAGAAACAAAAGAGACCCCTGTTCATCCTTTGGGTCCGGCTTTTGCTGCTTTTGATGAAAAGGTTGATCTCGCTTGGGAACGTTTTCGTGGAAATCCAGTTCTTGACAAAACTTTCTATCTTGCAAGCGAATTAGCAGACTTTAGTATTCTTTGGCACGTCATGGGATTATCCAAAGGTCTCGCTGGCGGCTCAGCTCAACGTGAAGCTGTTCGTTTATCTGCAGCCCTGATAGCCGAATCAGGGATTGTTAACGGAATTTTGAAATCATTATTTCACCGTGACAGGCCAGATCATATTGAGGAAAGGCCACACGAACTACGTCAGCCGGTGACCTCTAGTTTTCCTTCAGGTCACGCTTCAGCAGCTTTTTTAGCTGCGACTCTTCTTTCAGATCGTTCCAAATTCAAACCTCTTTGGTATGGGTTAGCTGGAATTGTTGCAACTTCAAGAATTCATGTTCGAATTCACCACGCGAGCGATGTAATAGCGGGAACCCTCGTCGGGCTTGGACTAAGTCGGATAGTTAAGAAGTTTTTTCCTCTTTAAAAACTTTTTATTAATTCTGAGAGATTGACTCCATTTGATTTTCACCTGAATCAAGCACTAGTCGAAGATCAAGAAGCAGGTCTGCCACCTCAGAAGCTGCAATCATCTGACGGCTCTTTGTGTCACCTAGACCACGGTCAATAATCGCCCTGATCTCATCGATCATCTCTTCTGTGTTGCTACCCTGCAGTGTCTCTGTCATTTAATTTCCTTTGTGACCAATTCACTTAACTTAACTTATTTTCATACCTTACGCTGCATGTTAGACATAAACACCATCATTTATTAATCGGGGCCAAATCTCTCACAGACTTTCTAACGTCATCACCTGTTAGAGGCATTATCGCGAGGGCCGGACAAGTAACTCCAGCTGAAACGTAACGCTGTATGTGATCTCGACATTGCTCTGGGGTTCCGTTTACTATCAATTCGTCAACCAGGGCATCAGGGATTTTTTCTAAAGCGCCTTTACGGTCACCGGAATCCCATTGTTCCCAATGCTCTGACAACATGTCTCCCCTGCCAAGCCACTTATGAAAAGCCTTGTAAACAGGCACATTTAAGTATGCCGCCATGGCGAATTTCCCACCTTCTAGTACCAAATCTTTTTTGTCACTTGGACAGACAAATATTCTGGCAACTATCTCCTTATTTGGACCTTCATTATTTACAATGCCTGCCACGCGTTCAACGTCATTGGCGGAAAGCCAATTTATTATTGCACCATCAGCTTCTCTGCCAGCCAGGCGGAGCATTCCTTCTCTTAGCGCTGCTAACAATATAGGAGGTTGATTTTCAGGCACTCTTGCTAAACGAAAACCTGAAATATTAAAAGTTTCGAACTCTTCCGTGATCTTCTCTCCCATAAGTGCTTTTCGGAGGAAACGGATTGTGTCTCTAACTTTTAAATATGGATTTTCAAAAGGAATTCCATTCCAACGTTCAACAATTACATCAGAAGAGGTGCCAATTCCAAGAACAAAATTGTTGGGTGCGGCACAAGCCATCGCTGCAGCGCTTTGAGCCAGCAGAGCTGGTCCTCTTGTAAAGGCCGGCAAAATAGCTGTTCCAAGTCGTAATTCGGGTGCCCACGCGGCTGCTAGAGCTAAAGGTGTTAAACCGTCTGTCTCGTTGGCTTCGGAGGACCAGACATCCGTGTAACCCAAATCGACCAACTCTCGGAAAACCTCTTTATGGTCATCTAAAGGATCTGGTAACGGAACAGACATCCCATAGCGCGATTTTTGTTTAAGCATCCCTAATCCTTAGTTTTATAGGTTTTTAAAAGACTGTCACACCTCACTGCAACAATTAATAATATGAATGAACAACTTTGTCTAATAAAAGAATTACCCATCCAAACTTTTTCTAATGACAACTGCCAAGAATACTCAGCACTAGACAACGAAACTCGTGAGAGAAACTTGAAAGGTATTGCAGAGGCCCGCAGGTTACTTGCCGAAAAACGTGAGTCTGCTGCTCTTTTGGCTGCTTAAATTCGTAAAGAATCTGGAAAGCGCTTTTGTTTATTTCTGGTCACGACTGCTAATCAATACCAGCAAAAAGATCATTTTCATAACCATTTTTATTACTGATATCAACTTTTGAGAGAGCAAGAATGTAGTCATCATAAGGATGAACTTCACGTGCGACTTCATCGGGTAAGCCGAACCAAAATGGAGATTTGGGGTCAACCTGAGTTTCATGCGCCAATAAAGCCTGTTTTCTGATTGGCCAATAATCCAAGATTGGAATTCTTGTAGAAATCAGATGATCTCGTGACGGCCTCTCAGACCAGCCTTCAAAAGGTGACTTAAGTTCAAATTCTAAAAATTTTTCATGCATCGCTTCTATTCTTTCTCTTGACCAAGTCGAAAAATAGAGTTTGGAAGGTTGCCATGCCTGACCATGTTCTGGGTAACGGGTTGGATCACCCGCAGCTTCGAATGCAGGGAGTGAAATGTCGTGCACTTGCAAATGGTCGGGGTGGTTGTACCAATCCCTTTCATCAGGGTAAGAAATAATGACATGAGGCCTTATCCGTCTGATAATCGAAACGATCCTTCCTATCGCCTCTTCGGGGTCAGCATTAGCAAAAGCATCTGGATTGGAGTTTGCCGGAGAGTCAGCCATTCCTGAATCTCTGTAACCGAGCATAATAACTTCGTCGTACCCTATTATTTCCGCTGATTTTTCTAGTTCAGCTAACCGGACCTGAGGAAGGTTTTCGGTTATTTCAGGGCGGTCCATTGCTGGGTTAAGAATGTCACCCTCTTCACCCCCTGTGCAACATACAAGAGCACAGTAAACACCTTTGGCGTGGTAGGCAGCGATTGTAGATGCCCCTTTTGATGCCTCGTCGTCAGGATGGGCGTGAATGCTTAATAGTCTTCGTTCATTTTCAGGAAAAGGAGTGTTTGTCACTTGCGAAACGGTACAGGACTCAGAGCTAATTTAGTATTCAATTTCTGGACTATTAAAAAAAAATTAAATTAAGGTAGCGTGTTTACTAGAAATTCGGAGGTTGATTTGGATCCTGAAATTTGGCAATGGATTTGGCTTGCTGCAACAGGAGTTTTTGTTCTAGGCGAGCTGGCAATGGCTGGATCTTTTTTTCTTCTTCCTTTTGGGGCAGGAACTGCAGTTGCTACGGTTCTGGCCTTCTCCAATGCAAATGAGAGCCTGCAATGGGTCGCATTTGTTGTGGTTTCTGTTGTGTCGCTCGCAGCGTTACGGCCTTTGGCAAGAAAACTTAACGCTCAAGAACAACCTGCAAAAGTAGGTTCAACCCGATTGATCGGTGAAATAGGGGTTGTAACTAAAGATTTGGGTGCAAATTTAACAGAGAACGGAAGCATTCAAATCGGGCGGGAAGAATGGCCCGCTGAAACTAAGGACATGGAACATATTCCTACTGGAACTCGTGTCAAAGTAATTCATATAGAGGGAACTCGTGTAGTTGTCGAAGCAATTTGAAAAGTTAAATTCTAAAAATATTTATAGGAGTAAAAAATGGCAGTTATAGCTTTATTAGTGATCGCTTTTGTTGTTTTCGTTCTGGCGGCAGCTGGGATCAAGATAGTGCGCCCGTATCAGCAAGGAATCATCGAGCAGCTCGGTAAATACAAACTGACAACCGGACCTGGGCTTAAGTTAATTGTTCCGATTATACAAAGCATGACAAAAGTGGACATGAGAGAACAAGTCGTCGACGTGCCACCACAGGAAGTTATAACCAAAGACAACGTTACGGTTACCGTTGATGCAGTCATCTACTACGAACCTACTGACGCCCAGAGGCTTGTATACAACGTCGCGAACTTTATTCTTGCCGTAACCAAACTGGCCCAAACAAATCTTAGGAACGTTATTGGTGATATGACTCTTGATAATGCTCTTACTTCGCGCGATAACGTCAACACTTCACTGCGGCAAGTTCTTGATGACGCAACAGACAAATGGGGAGTGCGTGTAGTAAGAGTGGAGATACAACGAATTGATCCTCCCACTGACGTTATGGATGCTATGCACGAACAAATGAAAGCTGAAAGAACCCGTAGAGCTGTTGTGTTAGAAGCTGATGGCACTCGAGAAGCTGCTATTGCAATAGCAGAGGGAGAAAAACAAGCTGCAATACTTTCAGCTGAGGGCATTAAACAAGAAGCTATTCTCACCGCTGAAGGTCAAGCTGACGCCATTAGAGCCGTAGCCACAGCAGATCGTTTTCGTTTTGAAACAGTTGCTGAAGGTGAAGCTGAAGCGATCCGAAGCGTTTACGGAGCGATACATGATGGGAATCCTTCACCTGATCTAATAGCAATCAAGTATCTAGAGGCGCTTGGAACAATTGCAGATGGTCAAGCAACAAAGATTTTTGTTCCAGCTGAAATGAGCGCCACCTTGGGCTCTATAGGAGCAATCGCTGAACTCTTTCAAACAGATGGCTCAAATGATGAAACAGAAAAAGAGGAAACTGACTAGCTTTTTAGCTAACTGCTTATTGGAGTCAATTCGTCCTTACCTTCATCGTCTTGAACTAGATCCCACCCACAAAGACGTGCTAATAGAGCCTGACCTTCTTCGGGACCACTCGCGATAATTTCATCTCCAGATGATAAATGTGCCTTACCTCTTGGTCTATACAAGTAGCCTCCACCTCTTCGAATTGCCAACACTGTAAAGCCTGGTTCAATATTTAGACCTAGCTCAGATAAAGAGGCGCTATCTGCTGAAGAGCCAGCGGCTACTGGGTATCTGACCACAACCTCGTCTGCTTCTCCTAAAGCTATTTCCAGAATTGGGTGAAGCTCTTCTTCTTTTTCAACCAGCCAGACCATTGCCTGTGCTTGATCCCCAATATCCTCAGCTGCTTCCGCTAAGTGCAGTAAGCCTCTCAATTTTTCGGGTTCAACATCACTTAAAGCTGAACGTAAGACCCAAAGCTCAAGGTGGTCTTTCATTTCATCTAAACGGTCTTCAAGGTGTCGGACCTCAGCTGCCAGTCCCCTATCAGCTAAAACAAGTGCACTGTACGCAAGACCTACTGCTGTTTCAGAAAGATTTTTCATCTCTACAAGGACATCGACAGCACGGTCGAGATCAGTAAGAGCTTCATTCTCTTGTGGTTTAGGGGGCTCCCAAATAGGAGCAGCAGCCAGTTCACGGAGTCTGGTTATTCCATCAGGGGATCCTCTTAGAAAAAGAACATCGCCTGGAATAAGAACTGTTTCACCGCCTACATCAATGATCCACTCATTTCCTCTTCTGATTGACATCACCCTCATGCCAGCTTGAACAGGAAGCTCGAGAAATGACAAAAGTCGGTTTGCCATATGGGAACCTTCGCTAACAGAAACTCGATGCGACACTTCTTCAGCGTCGGAAAGATCGGCAACAAGTTGTTGTGGAATTCCGAGCTTATGTGTAACTATTCTTGCTATATCAACAGCATCGTTAGCGATTCTTTCGATTGCTGAAATAACTTGAAGCACAGATGACATTCCTTCTGCCTCTTTGGAACTCCTAGCGGCAAGAACACAAACGGCTCTCATATCATGAACAAGATCGCTCATTCTTTGTTCAAGCCCATCAACCTCTTCGGCCATATCTGGGTCCCCAAAATAAACTGAGGCATAAGCGAGGTCGACCATCAATTCAGATGTGTCTTTTGCTTCGGCGAGCATAGTTCTTAAATTACGAGGTGTTTCTTCCATTAGTTACCTACTAGGTGTTGTCCAATAATCTAGGCTTTGACTCCGCATGAAGCCAAAACTGTTTCTAAATGTTGCAAAAATTAATATTCCTAAACTCATATAACCCCCGTTAAAACCATTGCCAAAATGACTGTGAACGCTCCAACTAAGTCAAGAGAAGATGTAACAACGGGAATTCCATAGGTGTCAGGGTCAAGGCCGAACCGAAAGGACCCCATTGTTGTGTAATAAGCGACTACTACTACGAATAATGTGGCGATTGATCCCGCTATAGCAGAAATCAGGACAAGTTTGGCTATGCCGGGAGTTGATTGTCCAGCGACGACAGCTATCAGATGGGCGATGACACCAGAAAAAATAAATATGGGAACCGCTAATACAGATAAATCGATAGCGCCTCGCAAACTTGACCTACTCGGTAAAGGAGAAGCGTCATCCATACCTAAGTGAAACTGTGTGGACAAACGACTCGAGAGAATGCCTCCTAAAGCTCCTGCGATTCCCAGAAAGGCTGGTAAAAGAATAAGAATTGCTTCGACTTCAAGTAAATCCTTGAGCCTTTTCTCGACTACAAAACCTGCAATAAGATCCAAAATTGCCGCTAAACCTAAGATGGGGATGGATTGTCGGAAAACTCTTCTAAAACGTTCCAGAGGAGTTCTAAGCGAGAGAATCAGAACAACTGCTGCGACTGAAGCTATGGCTACTGCTAAGCCATTTGTTAAATCTGACCTATCAGCCAAACAAGACACAAGTATCAATGAGGGTACTGTTAAAAGGTCCCCTGTAGTAGTAACTAATGGTGCGACTACATTGTCGAGATCCCATTCATATTTAACTGAACCTACTGAAAGCGCAGTTGTTACGACAGCCAAGACAACTGAAGAGAGAAGCCCTCCAAGTACAGAAATTACTATGAAATCTGCAAGTGTCATGGCTGGACTTAAACCAAATGCAGATGCAGTACCTTTAGCTAAAACTGCGAGAATAAGACTAGAAATAAGACTAAGCGAACCAGAAGCAAGTAAATTTTGAACTAATACGCTATCCACTCGATAGCTCAGACCGAATGTTCCCATGTGGGCCGCTGTTCCTAACCGACTCCCCATAGATCCAAAAATGTTTCCTCGTAGAGCTATCGCTCCTGGTAGCAATAATAGAAGACCGGGAAGTTGTGAAAGTGTGCTTTCAGATACTGCTAGAACTAAACCGCCACTTGATGCAACAAGAACTCCAACAATTAGTGCAACGAAACGCTGACGTGAATCAACGATCCTTAAAGAGGCAGACTTAAACAAGCTAGTTCTCACACCTCTATTGTGGTAGAAGTGACACTTACCAAGAGTCATTTAACTTAATTAAATGGACTAGCTTAGTTTTAACCGACCAACCCACTTACTAAAATGCCTACTTCTGGAGGGCAGTCGCTTAGATTCCCGTCCGCGATGCACGGTTGTCCAAGCAGTTGAGCTACCAACTCGGCTCCCATCCCACCGAATGAAGGTACAACTGAAATTGGTGGAGTTGTTACTGCAGGAACGGTTGTAACACTCTCAGTCGAGCTCGCTGGTGGTTGTGTTGTAGTAGTAGTTGTGGTTGTAGGTACTGGTGGTATCCCTTCTAGTGAAAGGCCTCTTTTTTCATTTTCAGATACATGAACTGATCTGGTCCCCGGACCATACCAACCGTCAGCATCTACTCCTAAAACCTTTTGCAATATAACGACATCACTGTTTGGACCCCATTGATAAGAAACGGACAGTACGGCAATTTCGTCTATGGGAATTGTCGTAGTCGGAGCAACAGTCGTAGTCGGAGCAACAGTCGTAGTCGGAGCAACAGTCGTAGTCGGAGCAACAGTTTTAGAAGCTTCGCTACAGGATGACAGCA
>PBAM01000021.1 GCA_002716285.1 Acidimicrobiaceae bacterium | reverse complement strand
AGGTCATCTCAGACACCACAGAGATGAATTCGGTCCGGAAGAACCAGATTTTATCCTTTATAGCTTTTATCCAATTTCTAAAAGTTCTATGCGCAGAAAGCTACTGAGAGATTTGAGCGGTATCTCAGCTTTCAGGATTTTACGCCCTAGATTTGAAAGACTGAATGAATCCAGACATTTGCGTTTAACGATTTCTTTTCTTTTTGGTCAACTAACAATCGCTGCTTTATTTTGGTTTTTCAGCAATTTAACGATGTACTTTTTCTTTTGGATACTCCCTTGGGCATGCGTATATCAACTTCTAAATAGGATCCGAGCAATCAGCGAACATGGTGGAATGACTCATTCATCAGACAGGCGTGAGACAACGCATTACGTTCGACAAAACCGCTTGGCCAANTTTTTTATTGTTCCTTTTAACGTTGGTTACCATTTAGCNCATCATGTTGACATGTTGGTTCCCTATANAAANCTGCCNCTTCTANATNAAGCNCTTATAGAAGACGGGTACNTATCNTCTGATCATATTTGGCCTAACTACCGTTCTCTCTGGAAAGCCTTAGTTACAAAAAACTAGTCATCAAGTATCTATGACGGCGAAAGTACCGGTAGACACTGCCACTAATTCACTTTCAGATCCACTATGCACACGCGCTTCGAGAGTAACGACTCTCTTACCTGCCTTCAACACTGAAATCTGAGCTGTTATTTCACCATGAGTTACAGGCCGCAAAAATCGTGTTGAAATTTCAACCGACGCACAGTATTGATTTTCCTTAAGAATGGAAACCACTGCTTTGCCCATAGCAGTATCAATCAATGTAAAAATCACACCACCGGCAACCACTCCATTAGGNTTGTGATGGTTTTCCTTTATGTCTAAAACAGCAGTAACTTCACCATCGGATACGACTTCAAGATCAAAACCCAAATAGTCAGCTAATGGGAACTCTCCATATTCTGAGTCGGACGCTCCACTTCCATTCTCGGAGTCAGTACCATTCATATTTACTCTCTTCTTTAGATCAAACTCCTCAAAGTTTCAGAAAGTCCACTCGCTTGGGATTTTATTTCTTCTTCGTCTCCTGAACCCTCCGACAATAGCTCAACCAAGTCAATCGCTCTTTTTCCAATTCCGTCCCATAGNTTTGCTTCAATTCCAAAAGGAGGTCGGTGCTCCACAAGCAATGGGGTTAAGCGTAATATTTCGCCCACACCAGCATCATCTCGATNATCACGTCTAAGTCGNTCGCATGAAACAAAAACTTCAGTCAAAAGCGAGTTCGCATCCAAGCCATCAAGTTCAGGACGCTCATCATTAACAACTTGAAAAGCGTCAAGAGCAGTTTCAATAGCCTCTTCATCAGAAGCCTGGACTACAAGACTCCCTTCGTCACTAAATTCATAAGGNATTCCTAGNCGAACCAGTAAAGAACTGAAGGAAGCTTGTTCTGAATCTGACCACCCTGTTGTTTCGTATTCAATTGTTTCGGCATCTGCCTCAAGCGTTGGNAAAGAAGTTGATTCTGCTTCTTCAATCAACTGGTCCGCTACTTCCTCATCTTCTTCGCGAACCACCAAGGTAGCCCCCTGCCAGACATGAGGAACCTCTTTTAATATGAGAAGTTGATCCANCACCAACCGGGTTTCACCCGCCCATTCGTGCAATTCATATTCAATTTCAGCAGTTGAATCTNNNTCAATNTTTTNCCCATCTTCAACCACTTCAGGCTGTTCGCTTTTTTCGCTTTTAGTTTGCCTTTTTCCCCATTTCATTCTCTTATCCTGACNCCTTTCTCTATTGAAAAGCTAAACCGCCGATAATCCTTTCAGCGAAATGCACAAGAACTTCCCTAAGGCGCTAACGTCGCATTTAATGAGTAAAAAAGTTCAAACCCCAGACAGNAATCTCGCATTAGAGCTCGTNAGAGTGACNGAAGCTGCCGCCGTGGTCGCAGCTAGGTGGATGGGCAGAGGAGACAAAGAGGGTGCCGATGGTGGAGCTGTCAATGCCATGCGTCGTGTACTGGATACTGTAAACATGGATGGGATAGTTGTTATTGGTGAAGGCGAAAAAGATGAAGCACCGATGCTCGCTAATGGGGAAAAATGTGGAAATGGCAGTGGTCCTGAAACAGATATTGCAGTTGATCCAATAGATGGAACAACACTTACAGCTCTTGGCAGGGCAAATGCAATATCAGTTATAGCCGTTAGTGATAAGGGAACAATGTTTGATCCTGGGCCTTGTGTATATATGGAGAAAATTGCTGTAGGGCCTGGATGTTCTGATGCAATAGATCTAGCAAAATCTCCAACTGAAAATCTTCAACATATTGCAGAAGCTAAGAATAAAACTGTTAGAGATCTAACTGCGGTAATTTTAGACCGCGATAGGCATTCGGATCTTATTTCTGAAGTACGTGAAGCGGGTGCGAGAATACGTCTAATTTCTGATGGTGATGTAGCAGGCGCAATTTCCACTGCATGGCCTGAGTCAGGTGCGGATGTTCTTTTCGGTATTGGAGGTACACCTGAAGGGGTTATCTCTGCTGCTGCTTTGAAATGCATGGGAGGATCGCTTCAAGGGCGTTTATGGCCACGTAACGAAAAAGAAAGAAAAGCCGCTGAAGAACTGGGCTATGATTTGGAAAGAATTTTGGATCTCGATGACCTAGTGTCAGGTAATAACTGTTTTTTTGCAGCTACTGGCATTACAGATGGTGACCTTCTTGAAGGTGTTAGATATGCGGCAGGAATGGCTCATACGGAGTCTCTTGTTATGCGCTCCAAATCCGGAACTGTAAGGCTCATTAAAGCTCATCACCGATTAGATGATCTTGAGGATATTTAGAAGTAACGAAATCTAAAGCAGATTTCCTTTTTATACTTCTACTCCTCCAACGCGGAGTCTTACTTCGGATCTTTCGAGCGAAGCAAGAGCTTCTTCATTCTCACTGTCTGATGAAATCAAATCCTGAGCAGCCGAACGGGATTCCTGAGCCCTTTCAATATCAATCTCTTCAGCAGTTTCAGAAACATCGGACAAAATACTTACTTTTGTCCCTGCGACTTGAACAAACCCCCTGTGAACAGCAAACACGTCTCTCTCACCATCTGGCCTTATCACTTCAACTGACCANACCGAAAGGACACCNATAAATGGAACGTGTCCAGGTTGAAAAGCTATGTCCCCACCTTCAACAGTCCGAGCGATCACCATCTCTGCCTCGCCACTGTATGAAATGGATTCCGGCGATACCAGCTCTACCTGAAAGGTCATAATTTCTATGCTTCTAATTCTTGAGCTTTACGTTGCGCATCTTCAGCTCCACCAACGTTTAAGAANGCCTGCTCAGGAAGCTCATCAAGTTCACCATCAACTATTGCTGCAAAAGAATCAACTGTCTCTTCAACTGGGACAGTAACGCCAGGCAAACCTGTAAATATTTCTGCAACATTCATAGGCTGTGATAGAAATCTCTGGACCTTGCGAGCTCTGGAAACAGTTATCTTGTCTTCTTCTGATAGTTCATCTAAACCAAGGATTGCAATTATGTCCTGGAGTTCTTTATAACGCTGGAGTATCTCTTGTACTCTACGGGCGGTGTCGTAGTGTTTTTGTCCTACAACTTCAGGAGTAAGGATCGTAGAAGTAGATGCAAGTGGATCAACTGCAGGGTAGATGCCAAGCGCTGCAATATCTCTACTTAACTCTGTTGTGCCATCAAAGTGTGTAAATGAAGTAAATGGAGCCGGATCGGTGTAATCATCAGCAGGTACATAAACCGCTTGCATTGAAGTAATCGACCTGCCACGTGTTGTGGTAATCCTTTCCTGTAGCTCACCCATCTCATCAGCCAATGTCGGCTGGTAACCAACAGCAGATGGCATTCGGCCTAGCAAAGTTGACACTTCAGAACCGGCTTGAACGAAACGGAAAATATTGTCAATGAAAAGTAGGACGTCTTGACCTTGCTCATCTCGGAAGTACTCGGCCATCGTCAATGCTGAAAGNGCGACACGAAGTCTCACTCCAGGTGGTTCATCCATCTGACCAAAAACCAGTGCTGCTTTTTCTAGAACACCTGATTCTTCCATTTCAAGCAAGAGGTCTGTTCCTTCGCGGGTTCGCTCGCCTACTCCTGCAAAAACCGAAACACCACCGTGATTGGTCGCCACGCGGTTAATCATTTCAGTAATCAGAACTGTTTTACCCACTCCTGCGCCACCGAAAAGACCGATTTTCCCACCTTGCAAATAGGGCGTGAGTAAATCAATTACCTTCACTCCTGTTTCAAACATTTGTGCTTTCGGTTCAAGAGAATCAAAAGAAGGTGCTGATCNATGAATTTCCCAACGTTCNGATCCGGAACCAGCATTTGGGTCGTCTAGCCCGTCACCTGTAACACTAAAAACATGGCCCAGAGTGTCATCACCTACAGGAACACTTATGCCTTTTCCTGTATTGCGTACAGCTGTTCCTCTTGTGAGCCCATCAGTTGGTTTCATTGCAATTGCACGAACACGGCTGTCACCTATCTGTTGTGCCACTTCTGCAACAATGGTGATGTTGCTGTCATCAACAGCAACATCAAACTCTATGGCTGTGTTGATCTCCGGTAATTCCCCTTGAGGGAACTCGGCATCTATGACCGGTCCGGCAATTCCTACTATTCGACCGTCTTTAAGATCAGTTGTTGTCATAATCTTTCCTGATTTCTTCCTATTGCTTAACTGTTATTTTCTGTGCTCGATCCAACAAGATCTAGCAGTTCGTTAACTTTCTCACTGTCTGAGCCGAGTGCTTCAGCGCCACTTACGATTTCCATTATCTCAGTGGTGATCGCATCTTGGCGAGCTTGATTCATTTCACGAGAAAGTTTANTTATTAATTCTTCTGCATTATCTGTAGCGGCTTTCATGGCTCGCTGTCGATTTGCGTGTTCTGAAGCTGCTGACTCTAATAAAGCCCCGAAAAGACGAGCTTCTACATAACGTGGAAGCAAAGCTTCCAAAACTGATTCAGGTGATGGNTCNAATTCAAAAGCNGTGCTCAGNNTNGAATCNCCTCCACCTTCACNCGCAATAACNTCNGTNTCTTCAAGTGGNANNAANCTACGAACAGCAACTTTNTGNCTACCTATACTCAGAAATTCTGTATANACAAGTTCCACNCTGTCAACTTTTCCNTCNGCGAACATTGNTGANACGANNTCAGAAATNCGGCGNGCATCTTCATATGANGGNTTNTCACTTATNCCTTCNGTNTAAGAGTCAACATTGAAGTTTCGAAAAGCAAAATANTCTCTTGCNTTTCTTCCNATAACAATTAAAGAATAATCTGCGCCNTCTGAACGTGCATTTTGAACTTGNCNNTCTGCNGCTCTNATTACTGAAGAGTTATAAGGCCCTGCCAAACCTCGGTCAGAGGAAATTACTACTACTCCGACACGGCTAAC
Source organism: Acidimicrobiaceae bacterium (assembly GCA_002716285.1). Taxonomy (GTDB): domain Bacteria; phylum Actinomycetota; class Acidimicrobiia; order Acidimicrobiales; family MedAcidi-G1; genus MedAcidi-G1. The sequence goes on along the minus strand of PBAM01000021.1, from coordinate 12,786 downwards.
TTTCTCTGCTTTTCTCAATAATGGATGATCAACTTCCGCACCGCCAGCTGCAAGGTTTTCAATTACTGAGGTTATTTGCTCTGCATAAGGTTTCGCTGATCGAGCCCTCTGCTGAGCTTTGACAACCCTAGTGGCTGCTATTAGTTCCATAGCTCGCGTAATCTTTTTTGTGTTTTGAACACTGCCTATACGTCGTCTGAGAACTCTCTCTTTACCGCCAGCCATTAGTAGCTCTCCAACATGCCGAAAACTCCAACACTTTGTTGGCTTAGGGAAATACTTTTCACTAGGCCTCCGAAATGTCTTCTTCAGGCAGGGTCGTCTCTGCATCAACAATGTTGGAATCTGTATCAGCAAACTCTGCATCTGGTGTCACCTGAGTAGCGTTTGTTCCCTCGAATTGATCTGAAAAAGCTGCGATTGCTGCCTCAAAAGCAGACTCGTCTTCTAAGTTTCCTGATTCACGTATTTCATTCAAAATTGCTGCATGACGCGTCCTGAACCAGTCAAGTAGTTCTGATTCAAACCTACTTACATCAGATATTTCAACGTTGTCTAAATGACCTCTGGTTCCAGCCCAGATAGAAACCACTTGCTCTTCAACTAACAAGGGTGAGTTTAATCCTTGTTTTAACAACTCTGTTAACCGGTAGCCCCGGTCGAGTTGAGCTTGAGAAACTGCATCTAAATCAGATCCGAACGCTGCAAAAGACTCCAGTTCACGGAATTGCTGCAAATCAGATTTTAGAGTTCCTACTGCATTTTTCATTGCCTTTACTTGAGCTGCGGAACCAACTCGAGAAACAGAATTGCCTATATCAATTGCAGGTCTTATACCTGATTTGAAGAGATCGTCTTGCAGGAATATCTGACCGTCCGTAATGGAAATCACATTGGTAGGAATGAAAGCAGAAATATCTCCAGCTTTCGTTTCAATTACGGGTAAAGCTGTTAAAGAACCAGCCCCCTTGTCATCGCTTAGCTTAGCTGCACGCTCCAAGAGCCTGCTGTGCAGATAGAAGACATCTCCTGGGTATGCCTCTCTTCCAGGAGGGCGTCTAAGCAGTAGAGACATCTGTCTATATGCTTCAGCCTGTTTCGATAAGTCGTCGTAAACAGCTAAAGCGTGTTCACCGTTATCCATCCAATGCTGGCCAATCGCGCAACCAGCATATGGCGCAAGATACTTGAAAGGAGCAGGGTCTGAAGCTGGCGCAACAACCACAACTGTGTAGTCCATAGCGCCATGAGATTCCAAAACTGCAACATTTTGTGCGACAGTAGAGGCTTTCTGACCAATAGCCACATAGACGCATTTCATGTCTTGACCTGCTTGATTAATAATTGTGTCAATAGCAATAGTTGTTTTTCCGGTTTTTCGGTCACCAATTATGAGTTCGCGTTGACCACGCCCAATAGGCACCAGTGAATCAATTGCTTTAATTCCGGTCTGCATTGGTTCATGAACAGGTTTACGTCCCATGATTCCTGGAGCTTGAATCTCCATGCGTCTTGGCTCTGTGTTAGTTAGTGGACCTTTACCATCGATTGGTTCGCCAAGGGCGTTCACTACACGTCCTAAAAGGCCGTCACCCACTGGTAAAGAAAGGATGTCACCGGTGGCACGGACAATCTGGCCTTCTTCAATGTCATCGACTTCTCCAAGGACCACCGCGCCAATTGAAGCCTCGTCTAGATTCAGAGCTAGTCCAAAAGTTCCACTCTCAAACTGCAATAACTCATTTACTGCCGCGTCAGGCAAACCTGAGACTCTGGCAATGCCGTCTCCCACTTCAAGCACCCGTCCCACCTGGCTTTGTTCTAAACCAGGTTCAAAACCTTCTAGGTTTTTCTGGATTGATGCAGCTATGTCAGCGGTGCTGATTGTCAATTCAGTCATGTTTCTCTCTCGTCTCGATTGCTTTCTTCCTACCGGAAATTCTCTCGAAGTTGGTTCAAACGGCGACGGACGCTGCCATCGATAATGTCATCACCAATCTCTGTGACTAATCCGCCTATTACGGATGGGTCAATTACTACTTTTACTTCAACGTCTTTATTAGTAGCTCCACTTAATGCTGTTACTAATTTGTCTTTTTGACTGTCATCTAGTTCAACTGCAGACCGAACTGTAGCGACTGTTTTATTTCTAGAAGCTGCACTTCGTTCAATAAACGCATCAACGATGCTAGATAAACGTGCAGAGCGTCCTGAAGCAACGATCATCGACACCAATGCTTTAGTGGTTGAGCATGCTGAGCCTTCCAGAAGGTCTTCGACAATCTGCTGCCTACGGTCAACTGGTAGAGAGGAATCGTCCAGAGTTGCTTGGAGATTCTCATCTGAGTTTAATGCTTGTGAAAATCTGAATAATTCGTCTTCAACAGTCGGCAAAACGTTGTTTGCTGCCGCAACAGCAAACAGAGCATCGGCGTAACCAGCAATTGCATTGTCCGACATTGTTAGCTACCAGTCACTTCATCGATGTATTGGTCTACAAGTCTTCTTTGAGCGTCGTCATCCAAACTACTTTGAACGACTTTTTCAGCTGCCCCAAGAGCAATTCCTGCCACTTCCGCCCTTAGATCTGCAATCGCTTGCTGTCTTGATGCTTCAATTTCACTCGCAGCTCTCGATTTCATCTCAGAAATGTCAGCTTCTGCTTTTGCTACCAAATCCGCACGTACCTGGTCAGCTGCTCCTCTTGCTTCGTCAATTAGGCGTGATGCTTCATTTTTTGCATCAGCCAAACGTGCTTCATAATCAGCATGAACACTCTGTGCATCCGTTTTCGCTTTCTCTGCTGCATCTAAGTCATCTCGGATCTTGTCTGCTCTAGCATCCATTGCAGCTTTAACTGCCGGGAAGCCTTTCTTGACCATCACTACGAATAAAACTAAGAAAGCGCCACCACCCCAAATAATCTCATTTAATTCGGGAATTATTGGACTAGGTGCTTCAAAACAGCCCTCAAGTTCATCCTGCAATTCTTCCGTATGAAGATGGTGTTCTTGTATTTCTACATGTTTATGATCTCCATCTCCATGTAGTTCACCATGATGTTCAAGCACTTCGGCCATACACCCACCAACAGTTTCACCTGATGCGGAGGCCGGTACCGCAAATGCAAACAGTCCTAACGTTGCTAAAAGCAGCGACAAGCCCAGTCTGATTCCTCGTTGTCTCATAAATTTCGACTTCCTTTCGATACCTAAGTTCTACGGCAAAAGCAAAATGAATACGACGAAACCGATCAAAGCAAGAGCTTCCGTAAAAGCAATTCCTAAGAACATCGTCGTTCGCACCATGCCTGCAGACTCTGGCTGTCGGGCCATGGACGAGATTGCATTACCAACCACAGTTCCAATACCTATTCCAGGTCCAATAGCCGCTAAGCCATAACCAAGACCAGCTCCTATAGCCTTTAGACCTTCCAACATCTCATTGGGTCCTGTTTGCGCCAAAATGTTCAGCACTTGTCTCTCCTGTTTTTCTATTTTGATCCGACCGGAATGTCCGGCCGGAATTATTTAAATTTATATTGTCTTCGGTCCACCATTCGGTGGGCGATCTAGTGTTCTGCGTGCATTGAACCACCGATGTAAACGGCAGTCAGAATAGTAAAGATAAAGGCTTGCAAAACAGAAACCAAAATCTCAAAACCTGTCATTAATACGAGCATCGCAAAAGGTGCGGCGGCACCTACGTACCCGTTATTCCATAGAGTGTGAGTAAGGATAGCGAATGTGACTAACAGAAGGTGTCCTGCAACCATATTTGCCCACAATCGAATAGCCAAAGAAAACGGTCTAACAACAAATGTTGACACCAGTTCAATCGGAGTAACGATTAGATATAGAGCTTTAGGAACTCCAGGTGGGAACAAGGAGTTCTTCAAATATCCGCCAAATCCTTGAGAACGTACGCCTACAAAGTTGTAAATCACCCAAACGACTAAGGCCAAAGTTATAGGAACAGCCATTCTGCTGTTTGCAGGGAACTGTATTCCTGGAACTACTTCAAAAATGTTTGAAAAAAGTATAAAGAAGAACATTGTGGTCAGGAATGGTAAATACTTTTTACCCTCTGGTCCCATTGTCTCCATCACTACTGACTCTTCTACGAAAGTAACCCCTGATTCCGCTACATGTTGCACACCTACTGGTACTAACGAACCTCGTTGGCGGCCCGCAGTTAGAAAAATTGCCGACGTTATTAAAACAGCGGCGAGATATATAAGCACCGTCTTGTTAACAGCAAATAAAGAACCAGAAAAAATTATGTCAGGCCATTCAAAAAGATGACTTACAGGTGGGAATTCCAAAGCAAAAACATTCACAATTAGCGAATCTCCTTTGAACTAGTTGGCTTCAAATCAGGATAAGCCAAAGAAGCTGATATATAACGTGTCTCTGTAGCAAGTAAACCTAAATGTGTCACTAGAAGAGTCATAGCAAAAGGAACAGTATCAAACCAATCGAAGGATCGAACTGACATAACAACTCCGGTCAATATTGCCAACCTGACTACATATCCTCCTAGTACTGATCCATAAAGCATGTTCGGAGAAATTTTTACACTTCTCGTAATAATTGCGGCACCGGCCAAAAAATTGAAAGACACGAGAACGAGAGCCAGTAGAGCAGAAACAGCTCCACTCAAACCCCAGCCAATAGCAGAAAGAATTAAAAACAAAGGGGAGACCCATAAAGCCCTTAAAGCTAAGTGATTAGCTATACGCTTTTCTGGCTGCCCGGAGACACTTTCCACTATTATTTCTTCTTCCTTTTTGTGTTTAATCGACATTTTCATTTCCCAGCAACCACGTTTCACGTCGCTGTTCTGCCTCTTCGGTGAGTCTAAGGGTGTATTGCTTATAAAGACGCCACGAAGCATAAGTGATAGTTACCGCTACGAATACCAAAGTGCATATGGGAAAGATTTCAAGTTTTCTGTCTAGAAGCCATCCTAGAAATCCAAAGATCGCAGGAGTCGCAACAAGTTCAAATGCCGCTGCCATAGCGTCACCAGAACCTTGTTTCATCTCACGTTTTTCAGATTTGATCATCCAAGTTACCTCGGTATTAATTTGTTATTTAAAAATAGAAAGCTCAGAAAATTTGAACATCCGACCGCATGTGAATCTAGATTCTTTCTCACGTGCTCACAACTCGGGGGAACGGTCATCTGCCACAATTTCATTTTTTTTGGGTTTCTTTGTCTGTAAACGCGGATGAAGCAACGTAAACAAAATTAGGCATACTCCTGCTATACCCATTGGAACAATCCCATCACCACGTCCGCTGTAAGTTGGCCATAAAACGAATCCTGACAATAAAGCAGTCCAAGCCCACAGAATAAAAACAACTCTTCGGTGTCCATGACCAAGCATCAAAAGTCTGTGGTGTAAATGGTCCTTGCCAGCAGTGGTTACAGATAAACCTGGTGTAGCAATTCTTCTAATAGCTACGAATAAAACATCAATTACCGGCACGCCCAAAATCACTAAAGGGATTAGCAACGGTGCAAAGAAAAAGAAAGACTGACCGCTGTAGGCAGCATCTGTCCTTCCTCCTACAGAAACAGTAGATGCTGCTAGAAGCACACCTAGCATGAGAGCACCACCATCCCCCATAAATATTTTTGCCGGATGTGCATTATGTGGTAGAAACCCAATACACACACCAGCAATAAGAACTGCGATAAGTGAACCGGGGTTCTCTTCAAACAAGACGCCCTCGTTAGCTAGACGAATCGCATAAATCACAAAAGTTGTCGCTGCGATAGCGACAATCCCAGTTGCTAAACCATCTAAACCGTCAATCAGATTAATTGCATTGGCCAATAGCACAACCCATAAGACTGTTGCTAATGCAGCTAGGTCAGGGGAGAGTAATACAACATCAACAAAAGGAATTCTTAGCACTACTAAAGACACACCCACCAGTGACAGAACACTCCCTGCTATTATCATTCCAGCGATTTTTGCTGGAGCTGAAATTGGCCTTACATCATCGATAACGCCGACCCCGCACATAACAATGCCTGCTACTAGAACTCCTAAAATCTCTGACCGGGTAGAGAACACTTCAGAAAAATCGCCTATCAACCAAGCGAAAAGTGCACCGGCGAGTAACCCAAACAACATTGCAGGTCCACCTAAATGTGGAGTAGGTAATTCATGTACGTCTCTGTCACCTGGAGCGGAAATAACTCCGAAATGCTCAGCTGCTTTACGCGCTAAAGGAGTTGCAATAAAAGTTGCGATAGCGGCAACTCCCCCGACAGTCAGATAAGCAATGGCTCCAGGCATACGTTTCTAATCACCATAAGGGGTGAAAGAACTGCAAAGTTCTGCAACCTCTTTCCTTACTGTAGAAAGTGAATTTGAATCTTTTCTATCACGTAACGCACGGGTCATTAACTGGGCGATAACTACCATCTCTTTTTCAGTCATTCCTTGCGTAGTGGTCGAAGGTGTTCCAAGACGAACGCCACTTGCAACAAAAGGAGAACGTGGATCATCTGGCACTGTATTTTTATTCAGTGTTAAGCCAGCTTCTTCAAGAACGACCTGAGCTTCTGCTCCAGTTATCTCTACATCAAATGTTCGCAAATCAACTATGAGTAGATGGTTATCGGTACCTCCTGCTACGAGTCTGAACCCTTCATGACTTAGAGCTTCAGCAAGAGCTTGAGCATTACTTACGATCTGTTTCGAATAAATCTCAAAAGAAGGATCTAAAGCTTCTGCAAAAGCTACAGCTTTGGCAGCTATTTGATGTTCCAAGGGACCACCTTGCAAACCAGGAAAAACTGCTTTGTCCAACGCCGAAGAAAGTTCTTCGGTGCTAAGAATACAACCTCCTCTTGGACCTCTAAGAGTCTTATGCGTCGTGAACGTAACAACATCACAATATGGAACTGGGTTCGGGTGCGCTTTTCCAGCGATAAGTCCCGCAATATGCGCTGCGTCAAACATCAAATAAGCACCCACGGAGTCAGCTATTTCTCTTATTGGGCCAGCTTCTATCACTCTTGGATATGCAGTAGCTCCTAAAACTATGAGCTTCGGTTTTACTTCTTCAGCCTTTCGTTGCAAGTCTTCTACATCAATTAGTTCTTCTTCGGTAAGACCGTATGAAACAAAGTTATAAAGCTTGCCACTGAAGTTAACTGGTGAACCATGCGTTAAATGACCACCATGATCAAGCCTCAAACCAAGAACTGTGTCACCAGGCTCTAATAGAGCTTGATAAACAGCCATGTTCGCATTTGCTCCTGAGTGAGGCTGGACATTCGCATGATCGGCTCCGAACAAAGTAGTGATTCGCTCACATGCGAGACTTTCGGCTTCATCGACATGAACATTTCCGCCATAATATCTTTTTCCCGGATAACCCTCTGAATACTTGTTAGTGAAAACAGAGCCAGTTGCTGCTAGAACCGCAGGTGATGCAAAATTTTCGGATGCTATTAATTGCAGTGTGGTATTTTGACGATGAATTTCTCGATTAATGATTTCAAATAATTCTTCGTCTTTAAGGCTAGGCCATGGCATAGTTTATTTTCTCTTAATTGAAGTCTTTTATCAATTCAAACGATGTTTCTGAGTTACAGACCTTAAGCATACGTATCATTATTGGTATATGACTGAAAAATTATCTATCACACCTGCTTCTGGCCGTCTGGGAGTTCTGACTCCTGGACTGGGTGCAGTAGCAACAACTTTTATCGCCGGAGTTATTGCAGCCCGACAAGGACTTGCAGCTCCAATCGGGTCAGTGAGCCAAATGGCTCATATTCGACTCGGTAAACGTGAAGAAGGACGCAATCCGCTAATACGCGATTTCGTTCCTTTAGCTGGTCTTGATGATTTGGTATTCGGCGGATGGGATCCGATTTCTTCAAATGTCCTCGAAGCAGCTCGAACTTGTGGAGTTTTAGATGAAAAAGATATTGCACCAGTTTCATCTGAACTCGAAGGAATCGTCGCCATGGACGCAGTCTTCGACAATCGTTGGGTAAAAAAATTAGATGGCAAAAGAGTTAAAAAAATGGATTCGAAATGGGATCAAGCTCAAGCACTGATGGAAGACATTGAAAAATTTCGCTTTGATAACGAATGCGACAGATTAGTAATGGTGTGGTGTGGATCAACCGAAGCTTTTCAAGAAGCAAGTGCAGTACATGAAAGCGTTGATTCATTTGAAGCAGGACTCAAGTCAAATGATGAGAATATCGCTCCAAGCCAAATATATGCCTACGCTGCAATTATGAGCGGTGTGCCTTTTGCGAATGGTGCACCAAATCTTGCACTGGACATCCCATGCATGGTCGAGCTAGCAAAAAGCAGAGGCGTTCCTGTTGCAGGAAAAGATTTCAAAACAGGCCAAACCCTGATGAAAACACTTCTTGCACCAGGCCTTAAAGCAAGAATGCTGGGCTTAAGGGGTTGGTTCTCAACAAATATTCTTGGGAACAGAGACGGTGAGGTTCTAGATGATCCTGACAACTTCAAGACTAAAGAAGTTTCAAAATTGGGTGTCCTTGACACAATCCTTCAACCCGATTCATACCCTGAGTTGTACGGCGATATAGATCACGTAGTTCGAATCAACTATTACCCTCCACGAGGCGACAACAAAGAAGGTTGGGACAATATTGATATCTTCGGATGGCTTGGCTACCCGATGCAGATCAAAGTCGATTTCCTTTGTCGTGACTCTATTTTGGCTGCTCCAATTGTTCTCGACTTAGCTCTTTTTCTTGATTTGGCAGCACGTGCAGATCAATCCGGTGTTCAGGAATGGTTATCTTTCTACCTCAAAGCCCCTCAAGCTTCCACAGATGCAGGGCCGGAGCATGACATTTTTATTCAACAAACAAAGTTGAAAAACACTCTAAGGGAATGGATGGGCGAAGAGCCTGTAACTCACTCAGAAGCAGGTTAATCAGATACGGGTTTCTTTATCTGACCAGTACTGATCTTTAAGAAGACGTTTATACAACTTTCCAGTTGGATGCCTTGGTAGCTCTTCTTTAAAATCGATACTTCTAGGACATTTTAAGTCAGCTAAGTGAGAGCGACAGTAGGCAATCAATTCTCTCTCCAAAGCAGGTTCCGCTTTTTTTGAATCGACCAACTGGACTACCGCTTTTACTTCTTCACCAAATTCGTCGTTTGGCACACCTATTACTGCAACGTCGTAAACATCTGGATGCATTGTCAATATATTTTCTGCTTCTTGAGGGTAAATATTGACACCACCTGAAATGATCATATGAGCTTTACGGTCCGTTAGGTATAGAAAACCTTCTTCGTCAACACGTCCGATATCTCCTAAAGTGCTTAGATCTTCTCCCATTCGTGAAGCGGCTGTTTTTTCTGGATCATTATGATATTCAAATCTTGAATCACTTCTAAAATAAACATTCCCTTCTTCTCCATTGGGCATTTCATCTCCGTCATCGTTAACAATTACAAGTTCACCTAGTAAAGATTTACCTACTGACCCTGGGTGATTAATCCAGTCTTCTGAATTAATGTAAGTGAAACCGTTGCCTTCGGTGCCTGCGTAGTATTCGTGCAATATTGGCCCCCACCAATCAATCATTTGCTTCTTTACCTCGATGGGGCATGGAGCGGCAGCGTGTATAACTGTCTTCAAAGAGGCTGTGTCATACTTTTCGCGAACTTCTTCTGGAAGTTTTAACATCCTGACAAACATCGTGGGCACCCATTGGCTTGCTGTCACTCCATTAGCTTCTATTGCAGCTAATGCTTCTTCAGGATCAAATTTTTCCATCACTATGACTGTTGCTCCGATGCGGTGTGCTGCCATGCAAAATCTAAGAGGAGCGGCATGGTATAACGGTGCAGGGGAAAGATAAACAGCATCACTTTCAATCCCAAACACTGCTCTAAACAACATTGCTTGAGCTGACGTGCTTCCCAATGGGACATTTGGAGCCTGAACCTTTACACCTTTCGGAAGACCTGTGGTACCAGATGAATAAAGCATGTCTTGACCTTCAACTCTGTCGGGTTGTGGTTCTTTAGATGTGCTTTCCATGGCATCCTCAAAAGACGCGTATTCATCCATCTCTCCACCAATAACAAACTTCTCTTTGACGCCTGTATCTTTAAAATCTATTTGTTCGGCTGTATCTCTATTCCCCACTGAAGTTACAAAAACTCTTGCTCCACAGTCTTTAACTATGTAGCTCATTTCTTCTTCGGTAAGACGCGAACTTATTGCCGTGTAATACAAACCTGCATAATGGGCTCCCCACGCCAAAGGTAAAAAGTCAATTGTGTTCTCTAGACAAAAAGCAACATGGTCCCCAGCTCGCAGACCTGAACCGACAAAAAGGTTAGATATGCGGTTCGCTTTTTCATCCAATTCCGAATAAGTCATTTTTTCGCCTGAGCCGGTCATACAAACTGCTATACGGTCAGGTTCATTTATTGCCCAAGTTCCAGGGAACTCCAGCTGCTGTTGATCATCGTTATTTCCCATACCTCCAAGGTAATAGAAGATAATCTGATGAATAAAGTCGAAGTTCTTAAGCAAGATGGACTTTTTGACGTCAAACTGTGTTATGGCGAATTTGTCTTTTCCAGATCAAATATTTAAAAGTCTTCTTTTTGCGCCCGGAAACAAGGGGGCAATTTTGTCTAAATTGCCACGAAGTTCTCCAGATGCGTCAATAATCGATCTTGAAGATTCCGTTCCAACTGATGAAAAAGAAAATGCACGCGAAATCACTAAGGCAATAATTCCCGAGTTAAATGAAGAAGCAAAAAAAATGGGTCTATTCGTGAGAGTGAACGCTCTTGAAACAGCACATTTCGCTGAAGATTTATCGAGTGTGATATCAGATGCCTTAACAGGAATTATTGTTCCAAAAATCTCTTCCAAAGAAGAAGCTAATCGGGTCTCGAAATCTCTTTCTGATTTTGGATTTGAAAATCTTCCAATTATGGCTGGTTTAGAAACTGTTTCTGGCTTGGTTAACGCCTTGGAAATCGCAAAACATCCACAAGTGAAATGGTGTTATTTCGGAGCCGAAGATTATGTGGCTGATCTGGGCGGAGTGAGGAGAACTGACAATCGCGAAGTGCTTTTAGCTCGTTCACAGATATCTCAGGCAACACGACTAGGGGGAATCCACGCCATCGACATGGTTGTGTCAGATTTCAAAGATGAAAAAAGATTTATAGAAGAAGCAACTGAAGCGAGGTCATTAGGTTTCACAGGCAAATTGTGTATACATCCTGATCAAGTAAGTCTTGCGAATAAAGCTTTCCAACCTACAGAAGAAGAGCTTGAATGGGCTCAAGAAGTAGTAAAAGAATTTGAAAAAGCTATTGGAAGAGGTGAAGCATCGATAGCTATTGGAAGCGAAATGATCGATGAACCTATTTACAAAAGAGCTCAAACAACAATAAAAATGTCACAACGATAGTGCTTAGGAGATTACGTGTCGAACTTAGTTCCTGAAGGCAAGGCTTTCTATGGGATACAACTACCAATTCAAACTTTGACTCAAACTTTGGTGGATCCTTGGGAAAAAGAAGCGGGACCTGATGAACTAGTAATGGTCGCGCAAGCAGCCGAATCATCTGGTCTTGACTTTGTGGGTGTATGCGATCACGTAGCTATTCCTGACGATGACTACTCGGCCCATATGACAACAACTTGGTATGACCCTATTGCAACTCTTTCTTGGATAGGAGCTAACACGGAGAAAATTAACCTTCTGTCTGTTGTTTGGATTGCCGCCTATCGTCATCCTCTTTTATCAGCGAGTTCATTTGGAACTTTGGCTCACCTCTCCAATGGTCGAGTTATTTTGGGTTTAGGAGCTGGGCATGTTAAAGGAGAATTTGAAGCTCTCAATATTGACTTTTCGAAACGTGGGTTGATATTGGATGAAAGCATTGACGCAATAAAAACCATTTTCAAAAACGAATACGCGACGCATGAAGGAACACATTTCCATTTTCAATCTGTTGGAGTTGGACCAAAGCCTCCAACAAACGAATTGCCAATTTGGATCGGTGGTTCAGGTCCTGCTGCATGGCGTCGTGTAGGGAAGCTAGGTGACGGATATATACCAATGGGTAATAGCAGAGATCAGTACAAAGAAATTATTGAAACCATCAACCAAACAGCAAGTGAATCGGGACGAGAAAATGCGAGTTTTGATATCGGAATAATGCCACCATGGTCCTACATAGGTGATCCCCCTGATGATCTTCCTCCAGCAGGACTAACAGGCTCGCCTGAAAAAATTGCTGAACATCTCAGAGCTGACCGTGATGCAGGTGCGAATGTCTTTCATCTTAAATTTCGCAGTCGCACTCTCGAAGAATATATTGAACAGTTGAGAATTTTTGGTGAAGAAGTAAGACCTTTGCTTTAGAGTCAACTTGGAAGATAAAAGATTTAGGGCCCATTAAAATGAAAGAAATCGACGAAAAAACTCAACAAGCTTTGTTGCTTTTTAATAGGCGAGCTGAAAACGCCGAAAAAGAATCACAAGCTGCCAACGAAATAAAAAAAGCTGAAAAAATTAAAGATGAAGCTGTAGCCGCGCTTCAAAAAGCTAAAGACAGTGGTTCTAATCCAGAAGTAATAGCTGAGACTGAATCTGCATGGAGGAACGCATTAGACACTTGGCAAAGACTAAGGGATGGAGAAGATATAGAAACACCAGAAGAAACACCAGAAGAAACTCCAGAAGAAACACCAGAAGAAACACCAGAAGAAACACCAG
>PBAM01000020.1 GCA_002716285.1 Acidimicrobiaceae bacterium | reverse complement strand
CAAAAGAAGGCTGAGGAAGCTGAAGCTGAAGCAGAAGCAGAAGCAGAAGCAGANGCAGANGCAGAAGCAGAAGCGGCTGAAGAAGCAGNTGCAGCTGAGGTGAAGAAGACTTGCTATGTTGCCCCAAATGCTGATTGTTCAGATGTAGATATGGCAGGGGAAAANCTCGCTGGAATGATNCTTCCTGGAATTAACTTTTCAGGTGCGAACCTTGAAGGCGCACTCCTAAATGGAACGATGCTTGCAGGAGCAAACTTTGACGGGGCTAACCTTTCCGGAGCAGCTCTTTCAAATACAAACCTTGCTGGCGCAAGCCTCAATGATGCAAAAGCACCAGGAGCACTTTTCTTCAGAACTAATCTTTCTCATGCACAATTAATGAGAGCAGATTTGACAGCAGCGGTCCTTATGGAAGCAGACCTTAAGTCAGTGAACATGAGTGGAGCTCTTGCTGATCAAATGGTAGAACGACGCTCTTTCTGGTGCGGCAGCATTTACGTGGACGGAACACTCCGTAATGATGATTGCGTGATTTCATAAATATTTGAAATACACAAAATAACAGATGGCCATAGTGTTCGATTGGAACACGAGGTAGAGTTTGAACGCCTGTTTTAATAGGTAAAAATTTTCATCTCTGCCTGCCCACGGTCGCTTAAGCGCTTGGTAGAGGTCAGCTAAACCGTTGGGAAAGGAATGCGGCATGGCAGTCGTAACAATGAAACAGTTGCTCGAAGCAGGTGTGCATTTCGGGCATCAGACACAACGCTGGGATCCGAGAATGCAGGGTTTTATCCATGGTGAAAGATCCGGCATTTATGTAATAGATCTAAACCAAACCCTCGAACGTGTCGAACAGGCATACACCTTTACACGCGAGCTAGTTGCCAATGGAGGAACAGTGTTACTCGTTGGCACAAAAAGACAAGCTCAAGGGGCAGTTGAATCGTACGCGAATAAATGCGGTATGCCATATGTGAACCAACGTTGGTTGGGNGGAATGCTAACCAACTTTCAAACAATCTCTAAAAGAGTCAGCAAAATGCAGGAATACCAGCGCATGCGTGAATCAGGTGAATTTGATGCAATGATCAAAAAAGAAGCTCTAATGCTGAACCGTGAGCTTGAAAAACTTGAGCGCAACTTAACCGGCATAAAAGACATGACACGACTCCCGGATGCTGTTTTCGTCATAGACACGATAAGAGAACACATAGCTGTAACTGAAGCAAACAAACTAGGCATACCTGTTATTGCTATTGTTGACACTGATTGCAACCCAGATGTTATTCAACATGCGATACCAGGAAATGATGACGCCATTCGAGCTAGTCAATTAATGTGCCACATGATCTCAGAAGCTGTTGAAGAAGGNAGACATATACATAACTCGCGTTCAAAAAAACCTGAAGCTCCTTCACTAGATGCTGAAGAAAAATTAGCTGAACAAGCTAAAGCTCGCGATGAGGCGGCNGTAGCTGAAGCTGAAAGGGAGGAGAGAATCTCTCAAGAAAACTCGGATGACGAGCAGAATAGCGATCCTGTGAACGAAGTGGTAGAACAACCAGTGGTAGAACAACCAGTAGTAGAAGATGAAGGCTCTCAGAATGGCTGAAGTAACAGCAAAAGATGTAAAAGAACTCCGCGACCTAACTGGTGCTGGAATGATGGATGCAAAAAAAGCTTTAGTNGACAGCAATGGCGACGCAGAAGCGGCGGCTCAAGCTTTAAGAGAGAAAGGCTTAGCTAAAGCTGCTTCTCGATCAGATAGAGATAATAGCGAAGGGGCTGTTGCGATAGCGACAGACGGGAACAAGGTGGCAATGGTGCATTTACGTTGTGAAACTGACTTCTCAGCAAAATCCGATGGTTTTGTAGAACTAGTTAATAGTCTCGCTGAAGCGGTCTTAGAAGAAGGTGAACAAGCGGTCGAAGCTAGAGCTGAAGTCATTGACGATGTCCGGCTGTCAATAAAAGAAAACGTTTCAGTTGGAAAAGTTGTATTAGTCGAAGGCAGCGATAACGATTTAGTGGACACATATTTGCATGTGCAAGATGGACGGGGAGTTAATGGAGTTTTAGTGCAAGGGTCAGGCGTTGATCAGGAGACGCTTCACCAGGTTGCACTTCATATTGCTTTTGCGAAACCAACTGCTCTTAGCAGAGAAGAAGTTTCAGAAGATTTAGTCGAACAAGAACGAACATCTCTGCTAGAGGTAACCAAAGCAGAAGGTAAACCCGAGCAGGCATGGGAGAAGATTGTTGAAGGCAGACTGACTGCTTGGTACAAGGAATCAGTTCTATTGGAACAAGGACTTCATGGCGACAAGATAACTGTTCAGGAAACAATTGGAGAAGGAAAGATAGTCAGATTTGAGCTAGCCTTTATCGGTGATTAGATATGACACCTTCTGAATCTAAAAAGTCTTCGAAAAATAAAAAAGCCAAGTGGGACCGAATTGTTTTAAAGGTTTCTGGAGAGGCTTTCGCTGGCAGTGCAGGATTTGGAATTGATGGTGACATCGTCGGTGTAATAGCCGAAGAAATTTTTCAAGTTAGATCTGAATATGAAGTTGATATAGCGGTAGTAGTTGGTGGTGGAAACATATGGCGCGGAATGGCCGGAGCTGGAGCCGGNATGGACAGAGCTCAAGCTGACTATATGGGAATGCTAGCTACTGTAATCAATGCACTNGCCTTACAGGACACTCTTGAACAATTAGGTCAACCAACTCGTGTCCAAACAGCGGTACACATGGCCCAGATCGCTGAACCGTATATACGACGAAAAGCTACTCGACATTTA
The DNA here is from genome assembly GCA_002716285.1 of Acidimicrobiaceae bacterium. Lineage (GTDB taxonomy): Bacteria > Actinomycetota > Acidimicrobiia > Acidimicrobiales > MedAcidi-G1 > MedAcidi-G1. The sequence continues at coordinate 15,264 of PBAM01000020.1, read as the reverse complement.
GAAAAGGGGAGAGTAGTAATTTTTGCAGGTGGAACTGGAAATCCGTTTTTCACTACTGACACAACTGCGGCACTACGCGCTGTAGAAATAGAAGCTGGTGTTGTTTTGAAAGGAACTCATTCGGGAACCGGAGGGATATACACAGCAGATCCTAAAACCGACCCCTCTGCAACTTTCTTAGAGGAAGTTTCACATTTAGAAGTTATTCAAAAAGGCTTGCAGGCTATGGATGCAACAGCGATAACTCTTTGCATGGATAACGACCTTCCAATCGTCATGTTCGATTTAATGCAAGCAGGTAATGTTAGGTCCATACTCGCAGGAGACGCCGTAGGTACACTAGTCTCTTAGGAGAAAGAGGTAGTGGTGAGTGAAGAACTCCTCCAGATAATTTTGGATGAAGCAAAAGAAAAGATGCTTGAATCTGTAACTCATGTTCGACGCGAATTCGGAACAGTCCGAACAGGTAGAGCTTCTTCTTCGATTGTAGAACGTTTAACAGTTGAGGCTTACGGTGTGGAAATGCCCATGCAGGAACTAGCTTCTTTTTCTGTTCCTGAAGCACGACAACTACTTATAACTCCGCATGACCAAGGAAACGTTGAGGCGATTGAAAGGTGCTTAAATCAGGCTGACCTCGGGTTGACTCCAAGCACTGACGGACGGACAATCCGACTGGTTTTCCCTGAACTGACACAAGAAAGACGTCAAGATCTGGTACGAATGGTGAATGGTATGGCTGAAGAAGGAAAGAATCGTTTACGCGGTATCAGAAGGAATTCCCGAAAGGATTTAGATGACTTGGCTAGCAATGGTGGCATTTCTGAAGACAACGTTAAATGGCTGTCTTCAGAACTTGACGATTTGACTCATACGAATGAAAGTGAGATAGAGAAATCAAGATCTTCTAAAGAAGAAGAGTTGTTAGATGTTTAGTTTCAAATGGATAGTGAGGTGAATCGTGGCAGACGGNAGAGGANCAGATGAATTTGAAGAAATTCGAATTCTTGGACTCGAAACTCCAGAGGATGTTGTAGAGCCGGGACGTTCTGTATTTGGTGGTGAAGGTGGTTCTTCTGAAGAATTGCCTCATTGGACCGAGGAACCCGTTGAGAAAAGTCAAGGTGGTGACCTTTGGTCTGAAATTGATGAAAAACCGAAATGGTCTGATGAACTGCTAATTGACCATGAATCACAGCAGCCTGTAGGCGATTTAGATGAAGCTACAGCGGCAATCTTTTTCGATGAAGAACTCCCAGAGAGTGATCCTTTTAGTGGAGAGTTCAACCCTCCTGTGATCCCTCCTGATGAGACGAAGACCGAAGAAACACCTCCGATTTTTCAACCATCTGTACAAGTTCAAAATTCGCAAAGCAGAAATATGCCAAAAGCGCTTGCTACAGGGGTAATCCTTGGAGCCATTTTTTTAGCGGTATGTGCGATAGGCGCTGTAGCTACTCTTGTATTTAGTACAGTTTTACTTGTTTTTGCTGGTTCAGAATTTTTTTTAGCAGCGAGACGTGCTGGCTATCAGCCAGCGACCTTGTTGGGAATGACTGCCATTGCTGCATTGAATCTTGGAGCATATTGGAGATTTGAATCAGCTATTCCTCTTATATTGGCGTTAACAGTTATCTTTACACTTCTCTGGTATCTAACAGGGGTGGATCGCAATATGCCTATAGCGAACACGTCGATTACTTTATTCGGTGTCGGATACATAGGTTTACTGGGCTGTTTTATCGGTCTGATGCTCAATGATAAAAACGGTGTAGGAATGCTCCTAGCGGCTGTTTTGATAACTGTGGGTTATGACACAGGTGGTTTATTGGTAGGAAGACTGATCGGCAGAACTCCCTTGTCTTCCGTTAGTCCTAATAAAACCATAGAAGGCCTATTAGGTGGTATGGCTATTTCATTTCTTACAGGTGTGATTGTTGTAGGTCAGATAACCCCCTTTGGTCAAGACCCTGGTGATCTTGGAACAGCTTTTGTTCTTGGTTTGGTAGGTGCACTGGCAGCACCACTAGGCGATTTGTGTGAGTCCATGCTCAAAAGAGACTTAGGAATCAAGGATATGGGTTCCGTATTGCCAGGACACGGTGGCTTTCTTGATCGTTTTGATGCTTTATTGTTTGTTCTACCAGCGACTTACTTCGCTGCTCGTTTGCTAGATCTTTTCACTATTTGATTTCATATAGCGATAAATGATTTAACAGGTAAAATTATTAGATGTTAGCGACAACTGTCGCCATTATGGGGTCGACGGGATCTATTGGAACTCAAACACTTGAGATCATCCAAGATCATCCGGATGAATTTGAAGTGGTTGCTTTAGGAGCTGCTAGATCTGTCGAACTTTTGGTCGAACAAGCAAAAAAACACAAACCTCAGGTAGTCGCGATTTCTGATTCGTCGTTAGAAAAAGAACTTCGACAAAAACTGCCCTCGCAAATTGATGTAATTTCAGGTCCTGATGCACTAGCGAACGCTTCGTCTATGAGCGATGTCGTGATAAATGGAGTAGTTGGTTTCGCGGGGCTCCCAATTACGATCTCTGCATTAAAGGCAGGAAAGAGACTTGGATTAGCAAATAAGGAATCGTTGATTGCTGCCGGTCCTCTAATTCAAAATTTTCGCTCAACAGAAGGTGCAGAGTTGATTCCCGTAGACAGTGAGCATTGTGCTATACACCAATGCCTTGGCTTGAATCCGAAACAAGAGGATATTAGACGCATAGTTCTAACCGCTTCAGGTGGACCATTCCGAGGGTTCTCTGCTGAGCAGCTTTCAAGCGTTTCAATAGAAGATGCTTTATCTCACCCGACTTGGGATATGGGTCCTAAAATTACCGTTGACTCTTCAACGCTTATGAATAAAGGTTTGGAAGTTATCGAAGCGCATGAATTATTTGGAATTTCATACGAAGATATAGACGTCGTTGTTCATCCTCAATCAATTGTCCACTCGATGGTCACATTCTCTGATGGAGCGACTTTGGCGCAGATGTCGAATCCAGATATGAGACTCTGTATAGCGTATGCACTTACTTTCCCTGACAGGATCAATCACCCTTTTGGGGAGGTTAACTGGTCACAAATGGTTGAATTAAATTTTGAGCCACCAGATCAACAAGCTTTTCCTTGTTTGGGTATTGCTTACGAGGCCGGGAAGCAAAAAGGAACAGCTCCCGCCTGGTTGAATGCTGCGAATGAAGAAGCAGTATCGGCATTTCTTTCAGGTCAATTGCCATGGGGAGGAATTTCAGAAGTAATTTCTTCAACTCTCCAACAGTGGTCTGGCGAGAATGCCGACAGCATAGAATCTGTTTTAAAAGCAGACTCAGATGCTCGTTTAATAGCTTCTAAGTTAATAAAATCTCGGAATTAGAATCCATGGATAGAGACCATAATTTTAAGCTACTGCTACTTTTTGGTGCTTTTTTATCTTTAGCTCTTCTGGGAGGTTTTTCTGCTGTTGTTGTAGTCCTTTCAATAGTTCTTATTTTCTTTTTTCATGAGTTAGGTCATTATCTGGTAGCGCGGATGAGCGGGATGCAGGTAACCGAATTTTTTATTGGTTTTGGTCCACGAATTTTTTCTTTTCAACGGGGTGAAACTGAGTATGGTCTAAAAGCAATTCCAGCAGGAGCATATGTACGCATTACAGGTATGACTAGCCTCGAGGATGTAGATCCTGCGATAGAAAACCGTACTTACAGGGCGCAGACCTACCCCAAGAGGTTGGCCGTCACGCTTGCAGGCTCAGCAACTCATTTTCTTTTGGCGTTTCTTTTGTTAATTGTTATTTTTATAACTGTCGGAAGGCCTCATCCTTCAATTTGGGAAGTTGGATATGTTATGCCTGATTCAATGGCTGATGAGATTGGAGTTAGTGAAGGTGATCGAATACTTTCAGTAGGAGGAAGACAAACCGAAGATTTCGAGATATTTCGTCAAATAGTGATGGAAAATCCCCAACGCATTGTAGAGGTTGAAATTGATAGAGAAGGAAAACTTTTAAGCAGATTTGGAGTAATTAAAGAAAGAATAAGTGTTCAAGGGGCTGCTTTTTTTGAAGAACTTGACTTTGGAGATCAAATTATTTCTATAGATGGAACTCCTTATTCAAATTGGACAGATTTTGCTGGTGTTCTAGCTGACGGATCTTTACACCAGGTTGAGGTTGACAAACCTGGGTTAGGCAGAAAAGTTTTAGAATTGGGTTCTAAGCAATTGCCGGATGAAGAGATAGCAGTTAGAGGGTTTTTTGGAGTGAGCCCACGAAGCAGTTTTCAAACTTTAAGTTTTGGCGAATCTTTACCGGCTTCAGGTGAGGAATTCGCTGAGATATCAGTGGCTTCTGTAGAGGGTCTTGCAGATTTTTTCTCTCCAGAAAGTCTGACAGGTTTTGTAAGGAAAACTTTTACAGAAGACTTGAAAGAGTTGGATCAAAGCGCTGAAAGTGATGATAATCGGTTGCTTTCGATTTATGGGGCAGCCCGTTTGGGTAGTGCAATGTTGGAAGATGGTGCAAATAATTTTCTTTGGTTCTTAGTTCTGATAAATGTGTTTGTGGGAATTTTTAATCTGGTTCCTTTGTTGCCATTGGATGGTGGTCATGTAGCTATTGCTACGTATGAGAGACTCAGGTCGCGTAAAGGAAAGAGATACGTTGCAGATATAAACAAGCTAATTCCTGTTACTTGGATAGTGGTAACAGTGTTAGTAGGAATTGGGCTGATTGCTCTTTATAGAGACATTGTGGACTTGCCAAATTTTGGATGATCATTGGCGACAACTCACAAGATTAAAAAGTTCCGATAGCCTTTTTAAATAGTGGATACACAGTCCTCATTTCCTAGACGCCCAACCCGTCAAATACTGGTTGGAGACGTGCCAGTAGGTGGTTTTGCACCGGTGAGCGTTCAATCCATGACGGTTACGCGAACATCTGATGTTGAATCAACACTCCAACAGATTTATGACCTAGCTATGGCGGGAGCAGATATTGTGCGATGCACATGCAATGACATTGCTGCGGCTGAGGGATTAGCGGAAATTGTACCGAGGTCCCCTGTCCCCATTGTTGCGGATGTGCATAACCAGCACAGAATGGCTTTAGCAGCCTTAGAAGCAGGCGTTCATTGTTTACGTTTAAACCCTGGAAATATAAAAAAACCCGAACACATAAAAATTGTTGCTGCGGAAGCAAGAGATAGAAACGTACCAATTCGGATAGGGGTAAATGGTGGTTCTTTGCATCCCGACCTTTACAGCAAGTACGGAGACATGGTTACCCCTGAAGCAATGGTTGAGTCGGCTTTGCAGGAAATTGGGTATTTTTCAGAAGTCGGTTTCGACTTGATTAAAATTTCCGTGAAGGCTTCAAATGTTCCTCTGATGCTTGATGCTTACAGACAACTAGCTGAAATAACTGATCACCCTTTGCATTTAGGAGTCACAGAAGCCGGACCACCGCCTGCAGGGGTTATTAAATCAACAGCAGGGATTGCGACTTTGCTTGCCGAGGGAATCGGGGACACGATCCGCTACTCGCTGACAGCTGATCCAGTTATTGAGGCCAGAGCAGGTAGGCAACTCCTAGAAGCGATGGGTTTGCGAGAAAGGAAAAACGTAGACTTAATTTCGTGTCCAAGTTGTGGAAGAGCTGAAATTGATGTGGTGGCAGTAGCAGAAGAGGCGATGGAAGCTTTTGCAGATGAGAAGATCCCATTGCAAGTTGCTGTGATGGGTTGTGTTGTGAATGGACCAGGAGAAGCACGTGATGCTGATCTTGGTATCGCAGCAGGTCGCGGTAGGGGGCATTTGTTTGTAAAAGGTAAAAATGTTGAGGTTGTTAAAGAAGACGAAATGGTCGAAGCGTTGGTTTCTTGGGCAAAAATAATACAGGCAGAGGGAGCGGAAGCAGCACTTGAGAGAATTGACACCAAACTTGCTGAAAGAGAAGCATCATTGGATAGAGAACAGCTTTTAAAGGAGCAAGGTGAAGATGTAAATGAAACAGCGCAAAAATTAGGAGCAATAAGAAATCAAAGAGCTTAGAAGGCTTCATTAAAATCGTGCAGTAGGAGCGAGCCACTGACGGTATGATTAAATTGAGGTGCATCGTTCATTTCTTAGGACGAGGCGTGGGTTTTACCCACGCCTCTTTTTGGGCGTGGGCATGCGCTGAATAGAGAATTTAATAAGAAGAATTGGGGGTGCCATGAGTGTTGCTGAGAAAGTAAGTGACCTGGTGTCTCCTTTGTGTTCAAGTGCAAACGTAGAACTTGTCGATATTGAGTTGAATGGCGGCGTGTTAAAGATCGTTATAGACCAATCAGAAGGATTGAACACAGAAGTTTTGGCAGATATGACTCGTGAGATTTCACGCCAATTGGACCATGAGGAACCTGTTCCAGGTTCCTACACATTGGAAGTAACAAGTCCAGGTCTTGAAAGACCACTAAAAAAACCAGAACATTTTGAAAAGGCAGTTGGGACTCTTATAACGGTTAAGAAAATCCCTGGATCTGCAGGTGAAAGACGGATAGAAGGCATTTTGAAGTCAACTAGTTCTACTGCAATTTCTGTTGAACTGGAAGACGGATCTTCTCAGGAAGTGTCTTTCGAATCAATACAGAAAGCTAGGACGGTTTTTGTTTGGCAACAAGATTCTAAATCAACTAAGTCTTCTGGTGGGAAAGAAAAAATTTTAGATGGAAGGATAGAACAATGAATTCCGAAATGTTGGAAGCTTTGCAGGCTGTTGCATCTGATAAAGGAATAACTGTTGAAGACATGCTTGCAGCGTTGGCCGATGCCTTAGAGTCGGCATATAAGAGAATGCCCGGAGCTCATGAGTTTTCTTGGGTGACTATTGATCCTGACAGTATGGAATTCAGAGTTTTTGCTCAAGATATTGACGGTAACGGTGAACCTACTGGAGAGGAGTTTGATGTAACTCCAGAGAATTTTGGGAGAATTGCTGCTCAAACGACACGACAGGTAATGACACAAAGGATTCGCGAAGTTGAAAGGGACCTAAAATATGAAGAGTATGCGGGACGTGAAGGTGACATCGTTACCGGCATGATTCAACAGACGGACTCCCGTTATACACTTCTTGATCTTGGTCGTGTTGAAGCTCTTCTACCTCAAGCTGAGCAAGTTCCCTTTGAACGACCAGAACCCAACTCTAGATTGAAGGCTTACATAGTAGAGGTTAGAAAAACTGCAAAGGGTCCACAGATTGTGGTTAGTAGAACTCATCCCGGCTTGATAAAGAGACTCTTCGAGTTAGAAGTTCCTGAAATTTCTGATGGGATAGTTGAGATTAAAGCATGTGCACGAGAACCAGGACACAGAACCAAAATAGCTGTCAGTTCGAATGACGCGACCATTGACCCAGTTGGTGCTTGTGTAGGCGCCCGTGGAGCTCGAGTTCGAATGGTGGTTAATGAACTAAGAGGGGAAAAGATAGATATAGTTCCTTTCTCAGATGACCCGAGTGAGTTCGTCACGAGAGCTTTATCTCCGGCAAAGATTAAAGAAGTTAAGGTTGATGAAGAAACTGGGACTGCAACAGTAGTTGTACCTGATTACCAACTTTCTCTAGCTATAGGAAAAGAGGGGCAAAATGCCCGCTTAGCAGCACGTATGACTGGTTGGCGTGTTGATATCAAAAGTGAGACTGAAGTTGCAGACGAGGTAGCTTACGAACAAGTTGACTGGGCGGAAGGTGAATGGATCGTAGATGAAGAGACTGGAGAGCAAGTTTGGCAACCAGCAGATGGTGGAGCTGCGATGTCCGTTGAAGAATGGTCTGAAGCAGTAGATGGAGGTTCAGTTGAAGGTGATTCTGACGATGAAAGTCAGGAAAACCCAGAAACTGAACAGGAAGTTTCAGAAGAGTTGTTAGAAGAAGCTTCAGGAAGCTCCGTAGAAGAAGTTGAACAAGAGGATTCGGAGACTAATTAGTGGCTAAAAGTGTCCGTGTCTATGAGTTAGCCCGACAGTTGGGCATGACTAACGCAGTGATTATTGAACTCTGCAGATCTTTAGGCGTTGATGTGAAAAGCCATTCCTCAGGAATGGTTGAAGCACAGGCGGACCGTGTGAGACGTAAAGCTAAAAGCGAGGGTCTTACAAGTGAGCCTAAAGAAGAAAAAACTCCGCCTAAAAAGAAAAAGGCGGAACAGATTTCTTCTAAAAAAACAGTTTCAAAGTCTTCCAGTAAAGATAGTAAAAATAAAGAAAAGACAGACGATCTTTCTCCAATCGAAACAGAAAAGGTTGACAAAAAAAAGAAAGAGACTAAAAAAGAAGCCTCATCGAAGCGTGTGGTTTCATCAAGTGGCTCTTCTTCAACTTCTCAAATTGATGAAGAAGAAGTTCAAGAATTAGATCAAAACGAAAGCGCTGAACCTCCAGTAGAAAAAACTGAGAAAAAAAGTGCAGAAACTAAAGGTAAAGAAGAAGGTAAGACTAATAAACAAAAAGGCCCTGTTTCTGCTTCAGGGAAAAAGATACCTCCACCTCCAGGATCTCCAAAATCTCTTTCAGGTAAACCTATTCCACCGCCTCCAGTTGCTGTAAAAAGCAAACAACAATCTAAACCTGACGGTGGGGTTCGGGCACCTGGGAGACGCTCAACACCACCACTAATGTCCGATACGAAAAGACCTTCTCAGCGTGGAGAGCCTCGTAAAACTTCTGCTCCTGGAACTGGACAAGGTCAAGGTGACCCAAGAAGCTCGACGCCACCATCTGCCGGTAAGCCAGGTGAACAAAAACGTGGTCCGGGATCAGGTGCAAGACGTCGACCAAAGAAAAAGAGCCGTAAACGTCGCACAACAGAAGAACTGCAGCCTATGGGCGCGCAACCTCTTGCTTTAACTCCTGAAGATGTTGCAGTCCCAGAAGGGATTGTTCTTCTGGAAAGACAAAGCACTGCACAGGAAATTGCTCCGAAGTTAAATCGCACGTCAGCGGATGTTATTAGATTCCTAATGGAACAAGGCGAGATGGTCACAGCAACTCAAACTTTGAGCGATGACATGATTGAGCTTTTTGCTGCAGAGATAGGGGCAGAGGTATCACTGATCGACCAAGGAGAAGAGCAAGAAGTTGAGCTCCTAGCACTTTTGGAAATTGATGAGGAGGAGATTCCTGAAGATGCTCCTGGACGACCTCCAATTATTACGGTAATGGGTCACGTAGACCATGGAAAAACAAAACTGTTAGATCAGATCAGAAATGCAAAAGTCGCTGACGGCGAAGCAGGCGGTATCACTCAGCACATAGGTGCTTATCAGATTGTAAAAAATGAAAGTATTTTGACTTTCATCGACACTCCGGGACATGAGGCATTCACCACAATGCGAGCTCGCGGAGCTGAATCAACTGATCTCGTGGTGTTGGTTGTAGCGGCAGATGACGGCGTGATGCCACAAACCTTAGAAGCGATTAATCATGCTCGGGCAGCAGAAGTACCGATTGTGGTAGCCATCAATAAAATTGATAGAGAAAACGCCGATGTCCAAAAAGTAATGGGCCAGTTAGCTGAGAATGATTTAGTTCCTGAGTCATGGGGAGGCGAAACGGTAACTGTTGAAATTTCAGCCCTTGAAAATCTAGGTATCGATGAATTGCTTGAAAACTTGACTGTCGTAGCCGAAGTAGAAGATCTTAGGGCTGAACCGACCGCAAGGGCTAGAGGTGTAGTTCTAGAGTCAAATCTTGATGCCGGAAAAGGACCAGTAGCTACAGTTTTAGTCCAAAATGGAACTCTCAAAGTAGGCGAACCAGTAGTTGCAGGCGCCTCATGGGGTCGAGTAAGAGCTTTAATAAATGACGCAGGGGAACAAGTCAAAGAAGCTGGCCCTTCAACACCTGTTCAATTGCTTGGTTTGAATGAAGTAGCTGACGCTGGAGATGAGATTATGGTCGCTCCAACAGAGAGATTAGCTAGTCGAGTTGCTGAGAGACGCAGTCATCATCGTAGGCAAACAGGACTGGGTCGAGATGCACATGCTTTATCCGGCGGAGCCAGACTCGAAGATATTTTCGAACAGATACAAAAAGGCGAAGCTGCAAATTTGAACCTTGTTGTTAAGGCCGACATGCACGGCTCCTTGGAGGCTGTAAGCGAAAGCCTTCGAAAACTTGAGAGAGAAGATGTAAAGCTTTCTTTTGTCCATCGTGGCGTCGGAAGAATCAGTGAAAACGATATACAACTTGCGGCAACCACAAATGCAACAATTATCGGTTTCAACGTTAGACCAGAAAGAAAAGCAAGAGACTTAGCGGGAGAAGAACATGTGGAGATCAGAAGCTATGAAGTCATCTATGAGCTAATAGGCGACATAGAAGCTGCAATGCTGGGTCTATTAGCGCCAGAATATGAAGAGATAGTTACAGGAGATGCAGAGGTCAGGGAAATCTTCTCAGTACCAAAGATCGGTAAGATCGCAGGGTGTTACGCGACAAATGGAACAATTGCCAGAGGATCTAAAGTCAGATTCCTTAGAGAGGGAACGATCATCTGGAAAGGCGAGGTTAGTTCTCTCAGGAGATTCAAAGACGATGTGAAGGAAGTACAGGCTGGTTTTGAATGCGGTATTGGACTTTCAGATTTTCAAGATTTAAAAGAGGGTGATGTGATCGAAACTTATGAAGAGAGAGAAATAGCTAGAACTTAAGACCTTACTTGGTTGAACACTTCTCGAAATCCTGTACTCATAGCTCCGTCATCTTCAACAACGGTTAAAACTCGGAATCCCTGTTCTTGTCGGGTGTCAGCCAAAGATGAGTTGGCGTGTATTCCCGGGACCACGTTGTATTTCTCGCAACTATTGACGATTCTTTTCAAAGCTTCATCAAATTTGGGATTGCCATCGTTGTTGCCCTTAGGTAATCCAAGGTTCACGGAAAGATCAGAAGGTCCTACGTATATAGAATCAACGCCATCCACTGAAAGAATCGATTCAAGATTGTTTAAAGCATCTAGCGTTTCTATCATCGGAAGGCATTGAATTGAACCCTCCATTCCTTGAACGTATTCTTCGCCGAATACTCTTGCAGCCCTAGTGGGGCCCATGCTTCGATTTCCCTTTGGGGGGTAGAAACAAGCTCTAATTGCTTGTTCTGCTTCTTCGGCTGAATTTACAAGTGGGACTATTACACCAGTTGCTCCAGCATCGAGGGCCCATCCTATAACTGAGGCATCGTTACTTGGAACACGAACAATAGCTCTAGAAGTGTGCGGTTGGATCGCTTGAAGCATCGGTATTAGATCATTTCGATCACTGAAACCATGTTGCATGTCTATGCACACATAATCGAACCCAGATAAGGCCGCAATTTCGGCAGTTACAGAAGAAGGGACTTTAAGCCAGCAGCCGAAGGCTGCTCTGTCAGAAGTGAATTTGTTAGGAAGATCCATAAAACCCATATCTTGAACTCTAGTCATTACTAAACATAAATATGTAGGTCGTCTTTAAGTTAGACCCGTAATAGTGTGGCTGTATGCGTGGTTATGATCGCACAGATCGATTAAATGAACTTTTAATAAGAATTCTTGCTGAAGAACTGGAAATCATTGACGATGAGGTTTTAGGGTTCGTTACTGTTACTGGTGTTCAAACTGATAAAAGCCTCACTCAAGCAAAAGTTTTTGTCACAGGTGAGCTTAATGACAAAGAATTGTGTAGCCGGCTTGAAATTCATAGGTCACGTTTACAGAGGGCTATAAATCAGCAATCAAGATTACGTCGAGTACCCTCTCTTTCTTTTTTTGTCGACGACACGGCTGAGTCAGCCGAAAGAATTGAAAACCTGCTTCGCGAATTGAATCAGGAATAGAAAGTTAATGACAAAAGCAGCAAACGAACCTATTGGAATTTCAGTAGTTGATAAGCCAGCAGGATTAACAAGTCACGATGTGGTGTCCAAAGCAAGAAAAATATTCGAAACTAGAAAAGTTGGACATTCTGGGACATTAGATCCAGATGCGACAGGAGTTTTGATTTTAGGAATTGGGAGAGCCACAAGGTTGCTCCAGTTTCTTACCCTTTTACCTAAGTCTTATAAAGGGGAAATAGTTTTTGGGGAACATACTTCAACCTTGGACTCCACTGGAGAAATTATCGCTACCTACGATATGAGCGGCTTAACACCTTCAGATGTCAGAGAAGCAACTAAGTCTTTTTTAGGAGAAATAGAACAAATACCGCCGATGGTTTCCGCAGTGAGGATAAAAGGAAAGCGTCTTTATGAAATCGCTAGAGAGGGAAATGAAGTCGATCGACCTGCTCGCAGTGTCAGGGTTGATCGTTTTGAAGTTAATCCGACCGACAACCCTAAGGTCTATGAGGCGTTTGTGGATTGTTCGTCTGGTACGTATATAAGGTCTTTAGCAGCAGATCTTGGTTCAGTTTTGGGAGGGGGAGCTCATTTAAAAAATCTACGGCGAACAGGAGTCGGTTCTTTTAGAGAAGATGAGGCGTTACCACTAGAAGAAATGGTTTTGCAAAAACCTATTGCAGGAATGAGAGACTTTGAACTGGTAAAAGTGGATGAAGAGACCAGAAAAGAAGTTTCATACGGAAGAGTTTTTGAGCGAGGCCGACTAGAGGTGAAAAAAGAAGGTCCATGGGCTTTAGTTGATTGCAGCGGAGAACTTTTGGCTGTGTATAAAGAACACGGTGACAGCATTAAACCAGTGGTTGTTATCGTTGACCCATAATTTTGCTAGATAGCCTGCATGATGAATCCTTTAAATGTAAATTCGGTTTTCTTGCTAGAGGGCAAGATTTGATATGGAATGGTTCGGTTCTTAGTGATGGGTTTTCCTAAAATTTTTCGAAGGTTGTATTTTTTAAGAAGGTTTTCTTCTGCGCGCATTCCAACACGGTTCGGAGAGTTTGTGGCCTATTCGTATAGGAATAATTTTAAGAACGAAGGGAATATGGCATTAGTTCTAGGTGATATCACAGACGTTGATTCACCATTAGTTAGAGTTCATTCTGAGTGTTTAACTGGGGATCTGATTGGCTCTCTCAGATGTGACTGTGGTTCTCAATTGCGGGCTTCTTTGGAGATGATTGGAGAAGAAGGAGTCGGTATTTTTATTTATTTGCGCGGACATGAGGGTCGGGGAATCGGATTAGGGAAGAAACTCCGAGCTTACAATCTGCAAGATCAAGGACTGGATACAGTTGACGCTAATTTGGAACAAGGCTTACCAGTTGATTCTCGTGATTATTATTTCGCGGCTGGAATTCTTCAAGACTTGGGTGTTTCGAAAATAAGGCTTCTGACAAACAATCCAAAGAAAAAAAGCGAGTTGGAGGACGAGGGTATAGATGTTGTTTCACGTGTACCGTTGGAAACAGCTCCGACCGAGGAAAATGAACGTTATTTAGAAACAAAAAAGACACGGCTAGGTCATATTTTCAACAACTAAGACTTTTACCCTTTGAAGTCTTTTTGTTTTAAGGTCTTATTCTGTTCAATTTCCAATAACGTTTTGTTGTGGAAGTTCATCAATTTTCAGATCCTTTAGTTTTCGAAACTCCGACTGTGGTTACTCTCGGAACTTTCGACGGACTTCATTTAGGGCATCAAAAAATTATTACTGATGTAGTAGATGAAGCTGGGAAGCGTGGAGGTGAAAGTATTGTTGTGACGTTTGATCGTCACCCAGCCGAATTGCTCCGTCCAGAGAGCGTTCCTTATTTTCTGTCTTCCTTTGAGGACAAAGTTTCTCTAATAGCTGATCGTGGAATCGACCACCTATTGGTTGTCCCCTTCGATCAGAAAGAGTCCGAAAGAACTGCTAGGGATTTCGTGAAAGAAGTATTAGTAGGAAAACTTTCTGTTGATCTGTTGATTGTTGGGCATGATGTGCATTTCGGCAACAACCGAGAAGGTAATTTCGATTTTTTGGAGCAAATTTCTAAAGAATTGGATTTTGAAGTTCGAAAGATTGCCCCGATGATGCGAAGCAAAGAAGATTCTGAGGCCATTTCTTCTACTGCAATAAGAAGGGCTCTCAGAGGCGGTGAAGTTGAAAGCGCTATGCAAATGTTGGGACGTCCGTACAGCATTTCCGGAGAAGTCATATATGGAGATCAGAGGGGAAGAACTATAGGTTTTCCTACAGCAAATTTGCTCTTATCCTCTGAACGGGCTTGGCCTGCTGATGGAGTGTATGCAGGTATTTTCACAAGAGCAGACGGCTCTGAAAACCTTTGTGCGATTAATGTTGGTCGACGACCGACCTTCTATGAGCATGCTGATACTTCTCTACTCGAAGCTCATTTACTCGATTTTGATGATGATTTGTATGGAGAGATTTGCGGAGTTGCTTTTTTATATTTTTTGCGAAGTGAAAAAAGATTCGATGGCATTGATTCCCTGGTTGAACAATTGAAAGATGATGTAGCGAAAACACGCTCTTTATTGTCACCGATTAATTGAGTGAAAAATTAGTTTTTAGTTTTCGAGTTGTTGTTTAATAAAATCAAGTTGTATCTTGGTCTGACCATCAGACCATGGTTATGAAAGGTTCAAATGAGCATAAAAGGTATGAACCACGCGGTTCTTTATGTTCGTGATGCCCGCACCCATAAAGAGTTTTATTCGAGAGTCTTCGGTTTTATAACAAATATTGAAGATGAAAACGGTCAGTTCGTTTTTATGCGTGCTCCTAGTTCAAACAATCATCATGACGTCGCTTTTTTTTCAATTGGAAAGAATGCTTCCCCTTCAAATGCTGGACAAAAAAGTGTTGGTCTTTATCACATCGCTTGGGAAGTAGAGACTCTTGCAGAACTAGAAGAAGTGAAAAAAACTCTTGAAAAGGAAGGATGCCTTGTAGGGGCGAGTGATCACGGTGTGAATAAAAGCCTTTATGGAGTAGATCCTGATGGTCTGGAATTTGAAGTTATGTGGTTAGTACCAGAAAAGTTTTGGGGAGATGCAGAAACGGCTGCAATAATTGAACCCCTTAATCTTTCTGGGGAAATAGAAAAATTTGGCAGAGAGCTTAAAGGAAGAAATTAAATGTCTTTTTCAGGAGATTCTTATTCGTTAAAGCCAATAGAAAGAACAACTATTGCCGATCAAGTCAGCGGACAGTTACTTCAGTTAATCCGTGAGGGAAGATTTACCCCAGGGGAAAGAATGCCTTCTGAGAGACAATTGTGTGAAGATTTTGGAGTTGCTAGAACTACTCTCAGAGAAGCTATACAACAGC
>PBAM01000019.1 GCA_002716285.1 Acidimicrobiaceae bacterium | reverse complement strand
TCATGTAGATCGAGTTGAGCTTCAGGATGAACGGAAAGAATTCTTTCCTTAGCCTCGGTATTTTTTTCACTATTTCGCGCCGCCATAATCACAGATGCTCCTGCTGCCGCTAAAGCACGCGCTGTTTCTTCACCTAACCCCCCTGAAGCACCTGTTACAAGAACCTTTTTATCAGTCAAGTCGATGCCCTCTATAATTTCATTTGTTGTCGTATCTTTATTCCATTTGCCCAAAGCTTCCTCCTTCAACAATCAATAATCTAGATCCTAGAAGGACGTTTCTAATGATTGGGCTAAAGCAAACACCACATAGCAGTATTTTTTAGGCAAACTTAAATACGACACTTACGGGGAGAATAAATGAAAACACCGATAACTGAAATGTTTGGAATCGAATTTCCTATTCTCGCTTTTAGTCACTGTAGAGATGTGGTAGCTGCAGTGTCTAAAGCAGGTGGTCTTGGAGTGCTAGGAGCTGTAGGTCACAGCGACAAAGATCTTGAGATCGATTTGAAATGGATCGAAGACGAAGTTGGCGACCATCCATACGGAGTTGATCTGATAGTTCCAGCTCGATATGCCGGAGACGGTGAAGGTGGCCTAAAAATCGAAGATATTGTTGCCATGATTCCTGATGAGCACAGGGAATTTCTTGAAGAACTACTTGAACGGTATGAAGTACCTGAAGAAACTCCTGAAGAATCCAATTCGTCTAACAGCTGGTCGGAGAGATCCACTGACGCCCCTTTTTCCGCAAATCGTGCTGCCCGTCAAATAGAAATAGCTTTAGCTCACAGACCATCTTTAATGGCCAATGCGTTGGGGCCTCCGCCGAAAGAAATGATCGACAAATGTCATGAGGCAGGTGTGAAAGTAGCTGCATTGGCAGGAGCACGCACGCATGCTGAAAGGCATGTGAACGCAGGAGTCGACATGATAATCGCTCAAGGATATGAAGCGGGCGGCCACACCGGAGAAATAGGATCTATGGTTTTAATCCCAGAGATTGTTGACGCCGCAGGTTCTGTACCTGTTGTTGGAGCAGGAGGCATCGGAAGAGGCAGACAGATGGCAGCTGCAATGGCTTTAGGAGCTGCAGGAGTTTGGTGTGGCTCAGTATGGTTAACTACTGAAGAAGCAGAAACTCACCCTGTAGTAAAAGAAAAAATGTTAGCTGCAGGATCTGGTGACACCCTTAGATCACGTTCCCTGACAGGTAAACCCGCACGAATGTTAAAAAGTGCATGGACGGAAGAATGGGCTAGAGAAGATACACCTGATCCTCTCGGTATGCCTTTGCAACCTATTTTAACCGACGGTTCACAGGCTCGAATTAACAGAACAGCTCATCATTCTGGTTCCGGGTCAGAGAAACTTGCAACTTATTTTGTAGGTCAGATTGTNGGGTCAATGAACCGAGCACGACCNGCTGGTCANGTGGTCATAGATATGATTGAGGAATTTATAGAATCTTGTGAATCTCTAGCTGAGCAATTAGAAACTTGATTTAATCACACGTTTATTGTTTCAAGNTCAGATGGAAGAATAATTTCGCCGTCAAAATGTTCAGAAGCCATTTGTATCCATTGGTCAATATCTTCTTGCGTTGAAGGGGCAGGCACGCAGTGGTTTAGAACAAGGATTTTAACTCCTGCCTTCTTCGCTGTACGAGCTGCATCTTCAACNGTCGAATGNTAATCAAGGACGTCCAAAAGGCGTTTTATTGGAAGCTGTTTGATCAGATCGTCTCTTATGACGGTCTGTACGTAGACATCTGCACCTGAACAAAGCTCATCCAGACCCGCACATGGAATCGTGTCTCCTGCTAAAACAATCGAACTGCCTTCTGCTTCAATTCTGTATCCAACCGTCGGGTGGACTGGCTTGTGCTCGGTAAGAGCTGCAGTGATTCGTACCTGTCCGTCATCTAAAATAACCCCTGCAGCAGTCTCGGTTACCTCAAGCTGTGGTGGTGAATCCAGATCTGAATGATGCTCCATTCGATATCCAATATCGGGCTCAAGCATTTTTAGGGTGTTTTCAATAAAATTCTCTGTGCCTTCTGGACCAACTATCGGCAGAGGTGGAGCCGGAAACCCCTGAATCCACCTCGTCGTAATAAAATCATTGACATCTGTTACATGGTCACTATGTAAATGGGTAAGAAGAAGCCTCTCAATAGTTATAGGTAGGGCTCCTGCAGCTGCCAAACGCATCAGACAACCTCTTCCGCAGTCAATCAGAAAATTACGACCGGCCACTTTGACCAACTGCGAGGGACCAGAACGATTAGGGTCTGGAAGCGGATTACCAGTTCCCGTCATAATTAATTCCATTTGATCAACTCAGATTATTAAAACTGATAAGGCCACCACCATCGAGGACTAAAGTTTGACCTGTCATCCATCCAGATGACTCGCTAGCAAGATACAAAGCAGCCGACGCTATGTCCTGAGTCTCGCCCAGACGTTTTAGNGGATAACTTTGAGCNACGANNTCACCCTGTCCGCCTTCCCATAAGGCCTTTGCNAAATCTGTCTTGATTAAACCTGGTGCAATNGCGTTGACTCGAACTCCGGGCGCAAGNTCNGCAGCTAATTGCATNGTTAAATGAATCAAAGCCGCTTTGGTTATGTCATAGGGNCCAAGTATCGGGTTAGTTGAAAGTCCTCCCACTGAGGAAATATTGACGATGTTCCCCCCGTTTTCTTTCATCCANANGTTCCAACATTTTTGACTCCACAGCAATGGTCCTGTGAGGTTTACTTCGATTGTTTTGTCCCAGCGAGGAACATCAACATCTATTGTCGGTCCAGCATATGGATTCGTCGCAGCATTATTAATGAGAATATCCACGCTTCCGAAAGTCGAAAGTGTGGCTTGGACCGCACGTTCAATGTCTTCGATCCGACCAGCATTGCCAGCCTCAAATGCTAAATCACCGCCAGTTTCTTCAGTAATTTCTTTTACAGCTTCCTCGCATACCTCTGCCTTACGGCTAGTAATCATTACTTTTGCTCCTGCTGAAGCTAGTTCGGATGCTATTGCCTTGCCGATACCTCGAGAACCGCCTGTCACTATCGCTACTTTTCCGTTTAANTCTGTATCCATGTGTCGACTTTATCTACTAAAAGATCTGATGGGCCGATCAGGCAAAAGAAGTGGAAACTCTGCAAAGATTAGGTCGTGGAGGATAAAAGAGACATTGAGTTGGTTCTCGAGCCTGGAGATGAATACAACCATGAACCTGACGACGTTTCAAACTACAACGAATCAATGTATTTCAATCTGATTGATCATTCTCAGAAAATCGGTGGCTGGTTCAGATTGGGTAATCGAGTTAATGAAAATTACGCAGAAATGACATGNTGCATCTATATGCCGGATGGGCGCATTGGTTTCATGTATAAGAAACCAGAAATTCAAACAAACGATGTTTTTGATGCTGGCGGTATGCGTTTCGAAGTAGTTGAACCTTTTAAAGAGTTAAAACTTTCTTACGAAGGGAAAGTTTGTGTCTTGGACAAACCAAATGACATGGCTGAACCTAAAAAAGCTTTTACTCAGAATCCCATGGTCGATACGAAAGTCGAGCTNACATTCAATGGAATTTCACCAATGTTTGGNGGGCGTCCAGTGGAAAAATCNACNGGAAAAGAACCTACTCAAAAAATGGAGGAATCTTTTTCAAAAGCCCACTATGAACAACACATATCCGGAAAAGGGACTGTAGAAGTTGGAGATGAACGTTTTGAATTAANTGGTTTAGGTCTACGAGATAAATCATGGGGTGCCCGGTATTGGCAGGCAATTGCCTGGTACCGCTGGTTGCCAATGGCTTTCAGTGATGATTTCGCGATGATGATTTCATTAATCAGTAAGGATGGTATAACAGCCTCAANCGGAGGAATGGTTCTTCACGATGACACTTACCATTTGATCAAGAGCGTGGAAATTGATTCTGTTTGGGATGATGATTGGTACCAGAAATCCCTAAAAGCTCGGATATCGACAGACCACAGAGATTACGAAATTAAAGGTGAAGTTGAATCTCTAATACCACTCAGAAATAAAAGAACCACTCCAGATGGCGAACAACTCCTTACGCGCATAACAGAAGGTCTCACACGCTATGAGTGTGATGGTATGACTGGATGGGGAATGTCTGAATATCTGGATCAGATTGTCGATGGGATTCCTATAGGAGCTGTATAAGTCTTTGAGCGGAAAAAGATCAGAAACTGAAAATATCGTTCGATGCAATTGGGTGGGTCAACACGAAGATTATAAGGCCTACCATGACGATGAATGGGGTCGCCCAGTAACCGGCGATAGTTCCCTATTCGAAAGAATCTGTCTCGAGGGATTTCAAGCAGGTTTATCATGGCTGACAATATTGCGAAAAAGAGAATCTTTCCGATCTGCTTTTGAAACTTTTGAACCTTCAAGAGTTGCTGAGTTTGACCAAAAAAANGTCGAATCTCTNATGAATAANNTTCAAATAGTTCGCAACAGGGCAAAAATTTTGTCCACTNTAAACAATGCTCAGTGTGCTTTAAAAATGATTGACGAATATGGATCNCTTGCAAATTTTCTTTGGTCTTTTGAACCGTCTTCAAAAAGTTACAAAAATGTGAACTCTGTTCCTTCTCAAACTGATGATTCAAAAAAGTTAAGTTNTGAGTTGAAAAAAAAGGGTTGGAGTTTTGTTGGCCCCACAACCATCTATGCGTTCATGCAGGCCGTGGGAATGGTAAACGATCACGTAACGAGTTGTTGGGTTTTTGAAGATGTAGAAAAAGAGAGGCGAAAACTTTCTCGTCCGATTTAAAACTGATGTTATGAGTCCCTATTCACAACAAAGTGAGCAATTTCTTCCAATTCACAAAATGTTTCTTTTCTAATATCTGCGTTATTAAGAAATTCAATTGCTCTTTTGAGATGTTTATCTGCTTCCTCAAGAGTAGCTTCACGCCCTCCGGCATTTTCTATTAAAGAGGACGCATAGGAGACTTCTTCCTCACTTAGCTCTCCGGCAATNTTGAAAACATCTAAAAGNTTTTCTGATTCTGAACTNTTCGNAGAAAGAACAATGGAAACCGGCATNGACTTCTTTCTTTCTCTAAGATCGTTACCAACTGGCTTACCTGTAACTTTTGGATTTCCCCAAATNCCGAGCACATCATCCACTGCTTGATAAGCAAGTCCTAATTCATATCCAAAAACTTCGAGAGAGTTGCAAGTGTCTTCATTAGCTCCACTCAAAACTGCTCCCACGGAAGACGCGTAACCNAATAAGGCTCCAGTCTTAGCTGCTTCCATTNTNAAACATTCTTCGAAACTAACAGTCGGCAAATCATCAAAAGTCATATCTGAGGCTTGTCCGGAAATCATCGTCGTNGTCGCATCCACTAACCGTCTGGCAGCCTGCACACNTTCTGGGGAGTCTTCTTCTAACAGAACTTGAAANGCNAGNGTNTGTAAAGCATCACCTGCTATCAAAGCATCNTCAACAGTGAATGCNGTCCANGCACTAGGCCTNTGTCTNCGTTCTTTATCNCCATCAATAATGTCNTCATGAATTAATGAAAAATTGTGNATCATCTCCACAGCGACAGCTCCTGGTATGGCCGATTCGGGATCTCCACCCACTGCCTCAGAAGATAGAATCGCAAGCGCAGGACGCAACCGTTTCCCTGCATCTTTAGGGGTTTCAAATCCTTGAATTGTTTTCCATCCAAAGTGATATTCAATTACAGGTAACAAATCGTCTGAAAGTTTTTTCACCGAATTTATTAATTCAGGTTCGATTAACTTCATGACCCTATTCAGGGCTTGTGGACTTTCCATGACTTATTTACTTCGATCATTGATGAAGGGGAAGGTTTCTCGTACTTCCGAAACTCTTTCTGGCTCAATATCTGCTACCAATATCTCCTCACCGCCTGAAGAAGCTTCTTTTAGTACTTCTCCCAAGGGATCAATGATTGCTGAGTCTCCTTGATAGAACAAACCATCTCCTTCGCCAACTCTATTAACACCCACTACATATGCCTGATTTTCAATAGCGCGAGAACGCAGTAGTGCCTTCCAGTGGTTACTCCTAGCCGAAGGCCAATTCGCGACCACTAAATACAAATCAGTGTTTGGAGCTAAGTCCCAAAAAGCGTCTGCAAATCTCAAGTCGTAACATATGAATAAACTCGTCCGTACTCCCAACAGATCTATTGTCACAAATTGACTACCAGCTCGATAATTTTCATGTTCACCGGCGAAAGTAAATGGAAAAACTTTGTCATATTTATATGACTCTCCCGAAGGGCCCTTAACTAAAAAACGGTTTACAGGAAGTTCATCTTCTCGATCTTTTGTTGGAACAGACGCAGCCATCCACAAATTGTTAGTCTTTGCTTGCTCGCTAAGAAAAGTTTCACTTTCCCCTTCAGATTTTTCTGCGATTTTTTCAGATGCCATTGAGAATCCGGTTGAGTACATTTCAGAAAGGACCACCAACTCTGCTCCGTCCTCTGCCGCCTGAGCAACCATAGGGGTTAAATTCTCATGATTCGCTGAAGGGTTTTCCCAAATAACATCATGTTGTATGGCAGCTATTTTCATTTTTGAGCCTTTAAAGTGAGCAGTTTCTCAACTGCATGATCCAAAACCTCAGGTTTCTTGCAATAGGCGAACCTTACAAGTGGTTTACCTATGGTCTTGTTGTCATAGAAAACCTCATTAGGTACTGCAACAACCCCACACCGATTAGGCAAATCCCAGCAAAATTCAATGCCATCTTCATCCCCTAAAGGTCTTATATCAACAGTTGCGTAATATGTTCCCGATGGTCTAAAAACCTCAAATCCGGCCTTTTCTAAACCTTCACAGAGGATGTCTCGCTTGTTTGCCATATCAAGTGCAAGATTCATGTAGTAATTTTCGTCTAACTTTAAAGCTTCTGCAATTGCATGTTGAAAAGGTGCTCCATTTACGTAGGTCAAAAATTGTTTTGCAATTCGAACTGCAGCTAAAAGTTCGGAAGGACCATGAGCCCAGCCGATCTTCCAACCAGTAAAGCCAAAAGTTTTCGCCGCCGAAGAAATTGTAAGAGTTCGTTCACTCATATCCGGAAGAGTCGAAATAGGTATGTGAGATTGTCCGTCAAAAACCAAATGCTCATAAACTTCGTCAGTCACTACTAGAAGATCTTTCTCGACAGCTAGTTTTGCTATTTGAGAAAGTTCCTGGTGATTGAACACTTTTCCTGTTGGGTTATGGGGAGAATTAAGAAGAATTAGTCTTGTGTTTGAATTAACTTTCGACGCAAGCTCTTCGTAGTCGAATGAATAGTCTGGAGTTTTAAGAGTTACTACACGACGTTTACCACCAGCCATTGCAATAGCCGCAGCATAAACATCAAAATAAGGCTCAAAAGTAATTACTTCTTGTCCTGGTTCCACCAAAGCAATTAAAGAAGCTGCTAAAGCTTCTGATGCTCCAGCAGTAATCAACACTTCAGTATCTGGATCGACTTCTATCCCATAAAACCTCTTTTGATGCTCTGAAACAGCAACCCTTAAAGACTCAATTCCTAATCCAGGTGGATATTGATTATGCCCATCTTTAATTGCTTTAATAGCAGCTTCCGCCACTTGATTAGGTCCATCAGTGTCAGGGAAACCTTGTCCCAAATTTATTGAGTCTGTTCGAATAGCTAAAGCTGACATCTCTGCAAAAATAGTTGTTCCAAAGTCTTGCAATCTTTCCGCCAAATACGGGTTTTTTGCCATCATCACTTTTTAGACCAGTTCAATCTCTTAATCCTGATTTATCTGAAATAGCAGACCAAATCCTCTGTGGCGTTAAAGGCATATCCAGATGATCAATACCAAGATACGAGACTGCATCTATCACAGCGTTTTGAGTAGCAGCTGTTGAGCCAATAGTTCCAGACTCTCCTATGCCTTTTGCTCCTATGGAATTGAGCGGAGTGGGAGTTTCTATTGATATGCGATCGAAACTAGGGACCTCCATAGCTGATATAGCTGTGTAATCCATCAGATTCGCTGTTTGGGGATTTCCATCATTGTCATATGAAATTTCCTCTAAAAGGGCTTGAGCTACTCCCTGCGCTAACCCACCGTGAACTTGACCGGTTGCTAACAAAGGATTGACTATTTTCCCGGCATCATCAACTGCAACGATCCTTTTTATTTTTGCTTCTCCAGTTTCAATATCTACTTCTGCTATAACAATGTGGGCACCAAATGGAAATGTTGCGCCTTCCTGTAAGAAATCTGACTTCCCTGTTAATTGTTTTTGATCTGTTTTAGGACTTGAAGCTAACTCACTCCACGAAACTGACACTGCAGGTGTTCCGACTACATGAAAATTGCCAGATTCTTTATTCAGAACAATGTCTTCATCTGATGCCTCTAAAAGATCTGCTACGACTTTGCGTGCAGCGTCAACCAGTTTTTCAGATGCATCAGCCATAGAAGACCCTGACACTTGAACTGATCTTGAACCTCCTGTCATCTCACCAGATGGAA
This sequence comes from Acidimicrobiaceae bacterium, assembly GCA_002716285.1. Classification (GTDB taxonomy): domain Bacteria; phylum Actinomycetota; class Acidimicrobiia; order Acidimicrobiales; family MedAcidi-G1; genus MedAcidi-G1. The sequence goes on along the minus strand of PBAM01000019.1, from coordinate 46,090 downwards.
CCACATCAGTATCCCCATAAATTATCTCTACTTTTTCCATAGGCACACCAAGACGATCAGCTACAAGCATTGCCCACGTAGTTACATGACCTGTTCCAATTGGAGTACTTCCTGTTGTAGCTCGAAAGGTTCCATCATCTTTCAGTTCAACTAGACCAAATTCGCTACCACCTCCGCCAGCGGTGACTTCTACGTATGTGGAGATACCAATTCCTAACTGCAATCTTTCCTTTTCTTCACGTCTGCGACTTTGTTCGTTTCTAAGAGCTTCGTAATCAATAGTTCCGAGAGCTTCGTCTAAAGCTTTTTCATAGTCACCTGAGTCGTAAACAGTTCCTGTTGAGTTTTTAAATGGGAACTCATCGGGACTGGGGAAATTTAGTCTTCGCACTTCGGCTGGATCCATTTCTATTTTCCTTGCAAATAGATCAACGGTTCTCTCAATTACTGAAGTGGCTTCTGGGCGTCCCGCTCCTCGGTATGCACAAACTGGAGCTGTTGTCGTAGCGACAGAACGTGAGGAAAATTCAACATTAGGAATTCTGTATACTCCGCTTGCCATCATTAGGGTAGAGCCAGGTAGAACGGCTCCCCATTTCGGATAAGCACCACTGTCTTGAATCACTTCGAGGCTGTAATGGGTAATTTCACCATTAAGCTTTCCACCCATTTTGACTTTTTGTTTTTGCGCTCTCCCATGCGCAAAACCAGTTAAATTTTCTGTTCTACTTTCCATCCATCGGACAGGTTTTTCATGCATTCGAGATAAATGGGCAACAATTATTTCCTCTTCTGAAGCAAGTCCTTTAGCTCCAAAACCGCCTCCTATGTCAGTGATAATTACCCTTACATCTTTTGTTTCCATTTCAAGTGCTTGAGCAACTGAATCGCGATAGTCATGGGCTCCTTGGTTACTGGCCCAGCATGTGAGCCGACCATTTTCAAAAGATGCAAGTGTGACTCTCGGTTCAATAGAAACAGCTGCGACTTTAGAGTTGATGATCTCAGCTTCCACTATGACTTCGCAATCAGAAAAATCTACTGGCTTTCTTCTGGGTATCTCTGTAACTATGTTGCTGTCTAAATTTGGGAAAAGTAAGACTTCACCTGCGACTGCTGCTTCAAGATCGACTAATGCTGGTAAAGGTTCTATATCTACCCAAATGTTCTCGGCGGCATCTGCTGCTAAATACTCGTTTTCCGCCAGAACTACCGCTACTGGTTCTCCAACAAAACGTACCCTTTCACGGGCAAGATATGGTCTTGTCATCCCGGGTTCATAAGCGTTTAATATGACAGCTCTATCCGCCAAATCCAGATTTTCAGTCGTATAAATCGCAAAAACTCCTGGCATTTTCATAGCTTCGCTTGTTTCCACTGAAATTATTTCACCATGCGAAACATTTGACCTTACAAAATGGGCGTGTAAGGCGCCTTCCATTGGAACATTTGCTACATATCCGCCTTTTCCCAGTAGAAGCTTTAAATCTTCACGACGTGGAACAGCATTTCCCAGTAGAGACGTTCCTCCGGTACCATGTTCGCCTGATTCTTTACTACTCATTCAGCTGGGTACCTTTCGAGAAGTTTTCTAGCAATAACCATTTTCTGGATCTCGCTTGTCCCTTCTCCAATGATCATTAACGGAGTGTCTCGCAAATAACGCTCTACTGGAAACTCTGTTGTATATCCATTACCACCATGAATCCTCATCGAAGACATGGCGATTTCAAAAGCCGCTTCAGAAGCAAAAAACTTCGCCATCCCTGCTTCCATATCAACCCTCTCTCCGGCATCTGCCCGCCTCGCCGCGTCAAAGGTCATCAAGCGTGATGCTTGGAGCTTTGTTGCCATTTCAGCAAGCATGAATTGAACAGCTTGGTGCTCAAAAATTGGTCGGCCAAAGGTTTCGCGTTGTTGAGCGTATTTCATTGCTGAGTCAAAGGCTGCTTGTGCTACTCCAACAGCTCTTGCAGCTATATTTATTCTTCCCAACTCCAAAGCTGAGAGTGCATACCTTCTACCGTTTCCTATCCCTTCTTCGCCTCCTAATACATTCGCAGAAGGAACACGATGATCGACGTAAGACATTTCAACTGTTTCTAATCCCCGATATCCAAGTTTGTCTATTTTTTTTGAAACTTGAATTCCTTCAAAACTTTCTCCAGGTTCTTTTTCAACCAGAAAACAAGTAATTCGATCATCTGGAGTTCTCGCTAAAAGCATTACTAGAGATGCGCGCGTTCCATTCGTAACCCACATTTTTGTGCCATTAATTACCCATTCGTCTCCATCTTTTTCAGCTTTACAACGAAGTGCTCCTGTGTCGCTACCTGCATCAGGTTCTGATAGAGAAAACGCCGCTCGGAAAGAACCATCGCACATTCGAGGTAGGAAGTTTTCTTTCTGCTCTTCCGTTCCGTATCTGTTAATCATGGTCACACCAATTTTGTGTGTATTCAAGATTCCAGCGAGAGACATGAAACCACGTGATAATTCTTCAACTATTCGAGCGTAAGTTGTGATGTCTATTCCGAGACCACCATACTTTTCATCGATTGTGGAGCCGAAAAGTCCAAAATCACACATCTGTTCAAACATTTCTTGAGGAAACTCATCATTGAGCTCGAATTGAGCGACATTTGGGATCACGTCGCGATCAACCCATTCTTTTATTGTTGAAACAAGTTCATCAGCTAGTGCCTGATCTGTAGCCATCTTTTCTCACTCTTCTACACTTAAAGGGTTTTATCACTTAAATTACGTTTTTTCTTATTCTGATCGTATCGTCAGGTAACTTTTCTGGCAGTTCTATTTGTCTTATGATTACATCTAATAGGAAATAACCCAAAAACGGCGATACGGTCGAAGTTGGTCTACTTAACAGGAGCTTAGGTGACAAAGATTCCTCGAATAATTTCAGTTGATGATCATGTGGTTGAACCACCAGATCTTTGGACTAGTCGCTTACCTTCAAAGTATGCGGATAGGTGCCCACGTGTTGAACGTGATTCTGCAGTGTTCAACTTTGAAGGCGGTGTTTTTTCTTACGAAAAAGGAGTTAAAAATGGCTCTCCATGCGACTGGTGGTTATATGACGATTTGATATATCCGTTTCCTAAACTTTCCGCTGCAGTAGGTTTTGAAAATCTTGATGTTGAGCCAGTTACTTTTGATGAAATTAGGCCTGGTAGCTGGAAGCAGACTGACAGACTCGCCGATATGGATGCAAACCACGTTGACGTTTCAATATGTTTTCCTAATGTTCTTCCAAGGTTTTGCGGTCAGACATTTCTTGAGCGAGAAGATAAAGACCTGGCTTTACTTTGCGTGAAGGCTTACAACGACTGGATGATAGATGAGTGGTGCGAAGGTGAAGGAAAAGGTCGTCTGATACCACTTACCCTCATACCGCTCTGGGATCCAGTCGCAGCCGCTGAAGAAGTTCATAGATGCGCAAATAAGGGATCTTTTGCTGTTGCATTTTCAGAAAATCCTTATCATCTGGGTTTACCATCTGTGCATGACAAAAATCATTTTTGGGATCCTTTTTTCACGGCATGTCAAGAAACTGAAACTGTAATTTGCATGCATATTGGATCTTCATCAAAAATGCCGTCAACTTCTCCGGATGCTCCTTTTTCGGTTTCTTCGACCATAACTTTTGCAAATGCGATGGGATCTATGTGCGACTACATACTTTCAGGAATTTTTGTTCGATTTCCTAAACTCCGGATTGCATACGCGGAAGGACAAGTTGGGTGGATGCCCTACGTAGTTGAACGAATGGACAAAATTTGGGAAGAAAGAGGAGATGCTAGTTTTGGGATAGATCTTCCCAGTCCACCTAGTTCTTATATACCCAACCACATTTGGGGTTGCATTTTCGACGATGAGATCGGTTTAAAGAATCGAGACATAATCGGAATGAACCAAATCTGTTTTGAAGTCGACTTCCCTCATGCAGATACCACTTTCCCAAATACGTTAAAAGTAGCAACAAAAATTTGTGAAGCAGCAGGACTCTCAGAGGACGAAATATACCGACTCATGCGGGGTAACGCTATTGATTGCTTCGGACTTGAACGTTTCGGTATAACAGTTTAAATAAGACTCTCAGCTGTTCATGGAACAACTGGCATTTCATCCTTCCAACGATCTATCCCACCTCCTGAAATAACTTCTTTTACTCTGTCTATACTTTCTTCGATTTCTAAAAAGGTGGTATACAGAGGAGCGAAACCAAATCTGACTAGATCTGGTGGGCGGACATCTGGGATTGTTGCTTGTTCATTAATTAATGCCTGTCCTATTGCCAAAGCTGAATCATGAGAAAAAGATAAATGAGAGCCACGATTCTTGTGTTTTAAAGGTGATGCAACAGAAAACCCTAAAGGTAGAAGTTCTTTTTCAGCTTTGAATAAAAATCTTTCAGAAAGGGCGACTGACTTAGAGCGTATGTTCTGGACTCCCGCTTCAATCACCAAATCAACACCAGGCTCTATCAGCAAAGTTGAAACTAAAGGTGGTGTGCCAGTTAGAAACCTACGATTGTCGTTTTGCGGCTGGGAATGAGGATCAAATCCGAATGGGTCTTTACTTCCGTACCAACCTGCTATGGGATTTATCAAATCGTGACAATTTTCTGAAATATAGATAAAAGCGGGTGATCCTGGTCCACCATTTAAATACTTGTATGTGCATCCGATGGCTAGATCAATTTCATCTTTTCTTAGATCTATTGGAACCACTCCTACTGAGTGTGAAAGATCCCAAAGAACTTTGGCTCCTACTTGATGAGCCTTTTCAGTAACTGTTGATAAATCCCAACAACACCCTGATCGATAGGCGACCTGACTTAGTGATACCAAAGATACAGTTTCATCAATCGCCTCTAAAAGCTCTTCAACCGGGGCTTCCAAGCCATTGCTTTCTATCACTACGACCTTGTGATCTTTACTGACCGTTGATGCAGCTGCCTTCAAAGCCTGAATATCGGAGGGGAAGTTTTGGTCATCTGTAAGAATGATGGAACGTGTTGGATTTGAAAGAAGTGCTGAAACTGCAGTTTTAAATAAACAGACAGTTGTTGAGTCAGCTAATACAACTTCTCCTGGTTTTGCTCCAACCACTGATCCAACCTTGTCTCCGATTCGAACTGTGTCTTCTAACCACTTTTCGTTCCATGAGCGTATTAAGCGACTACCCCATTGTTCGGAGACTATTTCTTGAGCAAGGTCTTTGGTTTTTTTTGGAAGTCGACCTAAAGAATTTCCGTCTAAGTAGATTAAGTTTGGATCCTCGATAACGAACTTTGAACGGAAGTTGGCTAGTTGATCGGCATTGTCTAGGTCTTTGGCAGTTGTTTGATTTAGTTTTATTTTTTCAAAAGGATCATCAGAGTCAATCACCAGATTTTTCCTCATCAATTATTTCTTGCATTCGTCTTTCAGTATGTTCCTGGCTCAAGCTTTGATGATCTCCTTCCACCTCTTCTAGAGGCTGGTTCTCATCAGCATCAAATTCAAGTTGCAGTGCTCTAGAAATAATCCCATGCATTCCATATGTGGCAACGATGTATGTAAGTTCAAGAATTTCTTCATCTGACAAGTGCTCTGTGAGTGTATGAAAAATTTCATCAGTTACTAGGCCGTTGTTAGTCGCCAGACAGTCCGTATATGCAAGAACTGCTCTTTCAATTTCATTGAAACATTCAGATTCCTCCCAATTTGGAATCGATTTGATTTTTTCTTCGCTTATTCCAACGGTTCGGCAAGATTTACAGTGCTGTGAAAAAACAAAACGGCTCCCAACATCCCACCCCACACGTGTTTGTCCGAGTTCTCGTAGCTGTGGATCCAATTTTCGCTCTGGTGATCTGTACAAAGCTAACCCTGCAACCGCGTGATCGAAAACTTCAGGCACCAAAGCAAAAGTAGGCCACCAATCTCCTGGACTCCCAGTATCAGTACCAGGTTCAACTGTCGGATCTCTGTCTCCAAATATAAGTTGAAAAATAATTTCAGCTGCTGGGTGTAAATCTGAACGACTTACCTGTCGAATTCGAGTCATCCGATCCCCTATGTGCCTTTGGGCTCGGGAAAGAGGCTGAACCCTCTAAGCCCTTCTATATCTAAAGGTTGAATGAACGTTGAGTAGTCAGTGTCATCTGTTGAGTCAAGACGTGCTGCTGCGGTTTCAGGGTCAACTCCGAATTCGCCTGTATCTCTGCAAAACTCAACCATTATTCCATTTGGGTCCATGTAATAAAGCGAGTGACACCATCCGTGATCCACTTCCATCAAAGGAACAATTTTCTCTGCAGCCAACCGTTCTCGTACTGTTTCAGTTCTTTCTTCGTCAGAAGCGAAAGCCAAATGGTTAACCCAAACGGGAAGACCATTGCCAATAGATACTTCAGAACTCCAATCAGGATTCTCACCGACGCCTGAAACCTCGAAAAAAGCTATGCAAGAACCATCGCCAGTATCAAAAAACAAATGACGGAAGAAGCCATCTGGAGCATTTTTTACCTCAGTGTGAACCAAAGGCATTCCTAATAAATCTTCATAAAAATGTCTGGTTTCTTCACTGTTTCTGCATGCGTAAACAACATGGTGGAATCCTCTATTTCTGGTTTTTTTTGTCATCTGATCACTGCAATCCTTTTGCAGCTCCACCATCAACGGGGATTGCTGCACCTGTTATGAATTTCGCTTGTTCTGAACACAAAAAAGCTACGACTTCACCAAAATCGTCAGGATTGCCAAGTTTCCCTGTTGGAACGTTTGCTGCTACACCTTGTAAATCTTCATAAAGTTCAGTGAGTCTTTCGGTCGCATGAAGTCCAGGTTGGATTGAATTTACTGTCACACCAGCCCCAGCCACCTCGGTTGATGTTGTTTTCAAAAAACTCGTTAATCCAGATCTAGCCGTGTTAGAGAGAATCAACTGAGCCATTGGTTCTCTTACTGCAAGCGAGGTAATCGCCACTACTCGACCCCAACCTCGATCAACCATTTCTGGTATTAGCCCTTTACACATTTCGACAGTCGATAAAAGATTCAACTGAATGGCTTCTGAAAAATCTTCTGTTGCGGTAGTTTCAAAATTTCCTGGTGGTGGACCACCAGCGTTGGCTACAAGAATATCTACTACACCAAATATTTCTTTTACTTCTTCTAACATGCTCTGGATTGAAGAAGGGTCTGATAAATCAGCGGCAATAATGTGGCAGTCACTCGAAAGTTCTTGGGCTGCAACTGATAACTGATCAATTGAACGTGACGCCAAACAGACTTTTACCCCTGCGTTAGACAGGGCTTTAGCACTGGAAAGACCCAGACCTCTTGAAGCACCAGTGACTAGAGCCGTCCGACCTGAAATACCTAAATCCATTATTATTCGATTCTTAAACCTGATATCGCTCTACTTATGACCAGTTGTTGGATCTGTTCAGTTCCTTCGAAAATATCGTGAATTTTTGCATCCCTGTGCCAGCGTTCAACTGGATATTCTCTTACATATCCATATCCACCAAGAATCTGGATTGCCCTTTCTGTAACCCAAGTCGCAACTCTTCCGGCCTTCAACTTAGCCATTGAACCTTCAGCATTCTTAAAACCTTGATGGGTTCCCAGCCATGCTGCTCGCCAGGTAAGCCATCTGGCTGCATCGATCTCAACAGCCATATCTGCAAGCATGAAAGCAATACCTTGGTTCATGATTATTGGCCTACCAAATGCTTCTCTTTCTTTGGCATATTCAAGTGCATACTCATATGCAGCTCTAGCAACACCTATTGCTTGAGCTGCTACAGCAGGACGCGTAGCTTCAAAAGTCTGCATTGCTGCTTGGGCATTTCCAGACTTACCCTCTTTTACTCGTGCAATTCTCTCATCAAGTTTCTCCTTAGTTCCTAGAAGACAAGAACCTGGTATCCGAACATCTTCTAATACAACCTCTGCTGTGTGACTTGCTTTAATTCCATGTTTTTTGTACTTCTGTCCTTGACTGAGTCCAGGTGTGTTTGGAGGCACTATGAAAGATGCGTGACCTCTGGATTTAAGTTCAGGTTCGACTACACCAACCACTACATGGATATCAGCCAAGCCTCCATTAGTAATCCAAGCTTTCGTTCCATTTAGAACCCATTCGTCTGTGGCTTCGTCATAAACGGCTTTGGTTCGGTAACCGCCTACGTCAGATCCGGCATCAGGTTCACTAGCGCAAAAAGCTCCGATTTTCAGATCTCCTGCTTCCCCGTAACACTGTGGCACCCATTCCAACACTTGTTCCTGTGTGCCAGATGCCAAAATTCCAGCAGCTGCTAGTCCAGAACCCATTATCGCCATTCCGATGCCTGCATCTCCCCAAAATAATTCTTCAATAGCTACAGGAAGAGTAAGGCCTGTCTTGTCTCCCATCATTCCATTTGCCAGGAACTCCCAAGAGTAGAGACCGACCTCTGCTGCTTGCTCGACTACAGGAAATGGGAACTCTTCTCTCTCATCCCATTCTTCAGCAGCGGGTCTAATCACATCTTCAGAAAACTGATGTACCCATTCTTGTAGTTGCAACTGATCTTCGTTCAACTCCATAGAGAAGTCGCCCATTAATACCTCCAAATTAACTTTCTTCAGTTTGACAATACCCTCACAAGTCAGAGAGCAAACAATTCCGCTCGGTTATAAATCAATAAGCGCAGATAGTCTTAAATTGATATATGAAAAGTAAAAAGAATGCTTCAACAATTCCGAATAAGCCATCTTTAGATGGGATTGAAGAAGTCTGGTGTGCTCATTGGGAAAAAAACAGCATCTATAGCTTTGATCGCAGTAAAGCTAGAAAAGAAATTTTTTCTATAGATACCCCACCTCCCACAGTTTCAGGTTCTTTACACGTCGGACATGTTTTTTCTTATACACACACTGATGCAATAGCGCGCTATCAGCGAATGGCAGGGAAAGAGGTCTTTTACCCCATGGGATGGGACGACAATGGTCTTCCAACTGAAAGAAGGGTCCAAAATTTTTTTGGTGTCAGATGCGACCCTTCGCTTCCTTATGATCCAGATTTTGAAACACCAGACGACGCTGGTGACCCAAAAGCAATTAAAGCACGCGGCGAATTCGACATAAGTAGGCGCAATTTTATTGAACTGTGCCATATTCTTACGGCAGAAGACGAAAAGGCCTTTGAAGTTCTATGGCGTCGCCTTGGATTATCAGTTGATTGGAGTCTTACCTACGCAACTATCGATGAAAAATGTCAACGTGTAGCTCAGCGTGCTTTCCTTAGAAATCTAAACAGAGGTGAGGCGTATCAGACTGAAGCTCCGTCACTGTGGGATGTGACTTTCCGAACTGCTGTAGCTCAAGCCGAACTCGAAGACAGAGAAAGACCAGGCTCTTACCATACGCTTACCTTCCACACGAACAGTGGTGACGACTTGCAGATTGCAACCACTAGACCAGAACTACTACCAGCCTGTGTAGCTTTAGTGGCTCATCCAGAAGATTCAAGATATAAAAAACTTTTTGGGACAACCGTGACCACTCCTGTTTTTGGAGTAGAAGTCCCTGTTTGTGAACATCAACTTGCAGATCCTGAAAAAGGTACTGGAATCGCGATGATCTGTACCTTCGGTGATACTACTGATGTGACTTGGTGGCGGGAATTGGACCTACCTGTTCAAGCAATAATCAACCGGGATGGAAGGATTATAAACGAGCCTCCATCGGGCATTTCTAATGAAACTGGTGTTAATGCGTTCAAACGCCTATCCGGAAAAACAATTTTCTCTGCACAAGAAGAAATGGTAATGATGCTTCGAGAGACAGGTGAATTGGTTGGAGAACCTGAACCTATTACCCATCCAGTGAAATTTTTCGAAAAAGGTGACAGACCTCTCGAAATCGTCACTTCTCGTCAGTGGTATATAAGAAATGGAGGCCGTGATCAAAATTTAGCCGATGCACTTGTTAATCGAGGCGATGAAATGAACTGGTATCCAAGTTACATGCAAGCTAGGTATAGCAACTGGATTGAAGGGCTTAATGGTGACTGGCTAATAAGCAGGCAACGTTTTTTTGGAGTGTCAATACCACTTTGGTATCCGATAGACGAAAATGGTGAAACTGTGTGGGGTCAACCGATTATCCCTCAAGAAGATTCGCTTCCTGTAGATCCAACTTCAGAGGTACCAATTGGATTCTCAGAAGATCAGAGAGGGAAGCTTAATGGTTTCATAGGAGATCCTGATGTTATGGATACTTGGGCAACCTCATCCCTTACTCCGCAAATTGCTTGTGGGTGGGAAGAAGACCAAGATCTATTCAAACGCACGTATCCAATGGACATGCGTCCTCAAGCACACGACATAATACGAACTTGGCTTTTTTCAACTGTTGTGAGATCACATTTTGAATCTGATTCTTCTCCTTGGTTGAATTGTGCTCTTAGTGGTTGGGTGCTCGACCCTGATCGAAAAAAGATGTCGAAGTCTAAGGGTAATGTAGTTACTCCAATAGATTTATTAGAGGAATACGGATCAGATGCTATTCGTTACTGGGCGGCTAATGGAAGGCCTGGAACAGACACGACATTTGACGACGCTCAAATGAAAATTGGTAGAAAATTAGCTATAAAGATACTTAATGCAAGCCGATTTGTTTTAGGTTTCAGTGATCCAACAAGTGATTCACTTGAGATTGATAAGGATCTCATAACCAACCCTTTAGATCTTTCAATGCTTGCAGGTCTGGCTGGATTAATAGATGAAACGACTGATGCTTTTAACAACTTCGATTACGCGAGAGCACTAGAGAAAACCGAATCCTGGTTCTGGGATTTTACGGATAACCATTTGGAACTTGTCAAAGTTCGCGCTTATGGCGAAGAAAATACGAATGCAACTTCAGCTCAACATGCGTTACGTTTAGCACTGCAAACTCTGCTGAAACTTTTTGCACCTTTTCTTCCTTTTGTCACCGAGGAAGTCTGGTCATGGTGGAGAGAAGGTTCAATTCATCAGCAAGATTGGCCTTCAAGTGAAGATTTACTTGCAACTTCAGACTCTTTTGGAGATCAAGAAATCGCTGTTGTAGCTGCACAGGTAATAGCTGAGATTCGTAAGAAAAAAACTGAAGCAAAATGTTCGCTGGCAACACCAGTCAAGAATTGCACGGTTGTTGACACTTCCGAGCGACTCAACCTTCTTCGTTTGGCTTTAGATGATGTTTCTGCTGCAGCAAAAGCCGAGAATATAAACCTTGTCACAGGAGAAAAATTTGGGGTTGAAGTTTTGCTTGTAGAAGTAGAAGGTGATTGAAATGGGCAATGGACCGAGTTTTGAACATTTAATTGTTTCTTCTAATGGGCGAACAGCTCAGATGCAACTGAATAGGCCTGAGCGTCTAAACGCCTTGTCGGTTGCTCTGATGAAAGAAATAACTGAAGCTGCGGACTGGTTTGACCAACAACCTGATTTGCGTGTTGTTGTTGTTAGTGGGGCAGGTAGGTCATTCTGCGCTGGCTTTGATATTGATGCTTTCGGAGGCAACAACCAAAACGCTTCCGGAAAGGCAGGCGGTAAAAAACCTGCCGACTTAGGTCGAGTCATGGCTGATGCAATCGAAGGGATGGCTCCAATAGCTATAGCACGTCTTCATGGTCATGTTGTCGGTGGCGGTCTCGTATTGGCAGCAGCATGTGATTTAAGGATTGCTTCCACTGAAACAAGTTTTTCTATTCCAGAAGTCGATCTGGGAATTCCTTTAGCTTGGGGAGGAATTCCGAGACTTGTAAGAGAAATAGGACCTGCTTTGACAAAAGAATTGGTCATGACTTGCAGACCGTTTGATGCTGAAGAGGCGTCCGAAATAGGTTTTGTAAATAAAGTCACAACTATTGATGGAATTGACTCTGCAGTAAACGATTTAGTTTCAATCATTGCAGCAAAATCTAGGATCGCTACTCTTTCGACAAAAGCGCATGTAAATGCGGTTACTTCTCAGATGGTCGGAACTGTTAGGTCGTGGGCTGATGCGGATGGTTTGGAAGTTGCGATGGCTGATCCAGAATCGCAAGAAGCACAAGCAGAATATCTAGCTCAAATTAAGAAGAAAAAATCTGATTCTTAATTTTTAACACTTGGGTCCCTCATTCAAACTCTGTGCTGCAGGTCTGTGTAGAACACCCCCAGTAATTTTAACTTTTATAGAACCTTTTTCTGGATCCAGAATTTGCCCATCTCCATCGATAATCATGCTGAATCCGTCGTCAGAATGAGGAGGGAAGATCAAACTGACTGAACTCGAGTCAGCTAAATTTTTTAGTGTTCCTTTTCCAGGTGAACAGATAAGACAATCATCTTCTAAAGAAATTACTGAATGAACGATTTTCGCTTTTCCCGCTTCAGTCATTGTGACTACAAACGCAGAATTACCATATTCAGCAAAACGTTTGTCTATATCTTCGATTGTGACTTTAATACTCATAGTAAAATCATAATTTATATTTTTGAATAAAAAAAGTTGCATTTGCAAGGTTTTGCAGTATTTTTTATTGTATGTACAAGTTTAGAATTGGCGAAGCAGCTCAATTACTCGGTGTCAGCGCAGACACCGTCAGAAGATGGGCAGACTCTGGTCGTCTTTCAATTGAAAGAACTGAAGGTGGACACCGGCTCATAAACGGAGTTGAGCTTGCAAAACTTGCCCAAGAAATTTCAAATTCGAGTGAACAGGAAGGGGCTACTCTTTCAGCTCGAAACCGTTTCACCGGTTTAATCACTCGTGTCGTCGCTGATGGAGTTATGGCTCAAGTTGAACTTCAAGCTGGTCCGTATCGCGTTGTCTCCTTAATCTCGGCTGAAGCAGTTAAAGAGCTTGGATTGAAACCTGGTGCTCTAGCAGTAGCTGCGATAAAGGCAACAAATGTGGTTATTGAGAGTCCATAAGAGACTAAACAAACAGTTATTAATCGTTGGAATTTTTTGCTTAACTTGCTTTGGGTGTGGCAAGGAAGAACAGCAAATAAACATTTATGCTGCCTCCTCTCTTACCGAGGCAGTTTCTGTAGCGGTCGAACGATACGAAGAAATTTCTAAAGTTGAAGCAAAGATCGTTTTTGCCGGTTCAAACCATTTAGCCGCGCAGCTTAGAGATGGAGCAGATGCAGATGTTTTCATCACAGCAGATGTTGACCTTGTTGACGGTTTGGGTTTTGAGAGCATTCTGGAGGGTTTCGCTTACAACTCTTTGGTTGTAGTTAAACCTGTCGCTTTTATTGATAAAAGCTTTGGACCAAATGACTTAACCAGCGATGAAAGACTTATAGCAATCTGTTCGGAGGGAGTTCCATGTGGCGATGCCACAAAATTAAAGTTTGGAANCATAAGTGCAGATACATACGAAATGAATGTTAAAGCTGTTTTAACGCGTGTGGCCTCAATGGAAGTAGACCTAGGAATTGTTTACGAAACTGACCGCAAGAATGAACCAAAAGTAACTGNGGCATGGCCTCAAGAAATTACTTGCCCTTGCGTCTCTTATGCGGCGGCATCTAGTGGCAAAAAAGGAAATGACTTCAATGACTTTTTAACTTCCGATATCGCTAAAGAAATTTTTTCTAGTCACGGATTTTCCTTATGAATAGGATCCCAAAAACAGTCGTTTTATTTGCAACTATTGCGATTTTATTTCTTTTATCGCCNCTAATAGGACTTTTGCAGAGAATGCCTTGGTCTGGACTGGCTGACCTTCTTGGAAGTGATGTCGTTCTGGACGCTTTCTTGCTTTCCTTGTTCGTAAGTTTTTCAGCCGCTTTAGTCGTGTTCGTGTTTGGAATTCCAATCGCATGGTTTTTAGCCAGATCTAATTTTTCTTTTATGAAATTNCTTCGCGCTGTAGTACTCCTCCCAATGGTTCTTCCTCCAGTAGTAGGTGGCACTGCTTTACTTTTTGCTTTTGGGAGACAAGGTTTTTTAGGTAAGTGGCTAAGTGATTGGTTTGGTTTNACTCTTCCATTTACTACAGCTGGATCAGTGGTGGCGGCAGTTTTTGTTTCAATGCCTTTTTTTGTAGTTGCTGTTGAATCAGCTTTCCGCTCNATTAATGAAGATCTTGAAAAAACAGCAGAAACNCTTGGAGCTTCTNCNCCAAAAATATTTTTAAGGATCACACTNCCTCGTATTTTCCCTTCAATAATTGCAGGGCTCGCTCTATCTTGGGCTCGAGCTCTTGGAGAATTTGGTGCAACTATAACTTTCGCTGGGAATATGCCTGGTGAGACCCAAACCTTACCTCTAGCAATTTTTCTAGCACTAGAAACTAAACCTGAAGCAGCTTTAGCTCTTAGTTTGGTGATGATTGTAACTTCGCTTGCAATTCTTATACCGTTCCGCGATCAGTGGTTGCCGAGTAGATAACGATGCTGCAACTTGATGGGTCTTTAGACCTGGAACACTTCACTTTAAAGGTCAAACTTCAAATTGATAAGAATGAAACAGTCAGTCTTCTAGGTCCTAACGGCTCGGGAAAATCAACACTTTTAAGACTTATATGTGGTCTGGAAAAGCTGACTNCAGGAAACCTGCGAATAAATAAGAACATCGTCGATTCGGAAAATGCTTTTCTTCATTCCCGTTTTAGAAATATTGGCTGGGTACCTCAAAACCAAATGCTTTTTGATCATTTAACTGTGAAACAAAACATTGAGTTCAGTCCAAATTCATCCAAAAAAGATGTCTCTGAATTAATCGAACTCTTTGATCTAGAACATGTACAAGACAAAAAAGCAGGCAATTGCTCTGGAGGTGAATCTCAACGTGTCGCAATTACTAGAGCGATCGCATCCAAGCCTCAGGTTCTCTTACTCGATGAACCATCTACAGGTCTTGATGAAAAGAGTAAACAAACTATTCACCGGTATTTAAAAACACAAAAGAGAGTAGCAACCTTGCTGATTACACACGATCCCCTTGAAGCAGCTTCTTTGTCAGAACGTCTAATTATTTTAGAAAAAGGTGAAATAACTCAGTCAGGGACACCAGATGAGGTAAGAAATTCACCGGCAACTCCTTATTCTGCTTCTCTTGTTGGATTGAACTTCGTACNCGCTTTAGCGGATGGACTGGTCGCCATGACCAACAAAGGAGTGGAACTAATTTTAAGCGAATCAATTCAAGGCCAAGTCAATATCGTAATTCCTCCAAAATCCATTGCCCTCTACAGGGAAAAACCGATAGGAAGCCCCAGGAATGTCCTTAAAGCGAAAATCTTAGAAATAAACCATGTAGGGGGAAATGTTCGAATCAACTTGGATGGCGAACTAAATTTCATNGCCGAAATTACTAATAATGCTTTTAAAGTTCTCAACCTACATAAAGGTGACGAAGTTTGGGCTGCATTCAAAGCAACAGAGCTAATCACTACACCGACATAAAAAACATTTAAGATANGACTACNGAATTACTTCTAACGAGTAACGATATANGAAAGGTGTCGAATGAAACTTGGATTGATTTGGGGATACTGGTCAGCTCAACCGCCCACGGACTGGGTTCCGCTCACACAGGAAGCTGAAAAATTGGGTNTNGACACAGTTTGGACTTCTGAATCTTGGGGCTCCGATGCTTTTTCTCCACTGGCTCATTTAGCTGCTGTAACTGAAAAAATTCGTTTAGGTACAAGTGTTGTTCAAATTGCAGCTCGTACACCAACAGCTTGCGCTATGCATGCAGTAACTCTTGATCACTTATCTTCCGGTCGCTTAATTCTTGGCATAGGAGTGTCCGGGCCTCAAGTGGTGGAAGGGTGGTATGGACAACCATTTAAACGTCCTTTAGCTAGAACTAGAGAGTACGTTGAAATTCTAAGATCAGCTTTCGCTCGCGAGGATTACCTTTCTTACGAAGGTGAATTTTTTCAACATCCTTACAAAGGGCCTGATTCGACCAAACTTGGTAAACCTCTAAAAATTATGACTCATCCCCTACGAAGCGATATCCCTATTTTTATTGGAGCGGAAGGTCCGAAAAATGTAGCTCAAACATGTGAAATTGCTGACGGCTGGCTACCTCTTTACTATTCGCCATATCGTCAAGATGTCTACANTGAAGTGATTTCAAATCGTAAAGACACTTTTGAAATACCTCTTAATATGATCGTGAATGTAACTGATGATATTGAAACAGGTCTACTCCCAATCAAAATGAGTATCGCCCTGTACATAGGTGGCATGGGAGCGAAAGGNAAAAACTTTCATACAGAGTTGATGTCTCGCATGGGATTTGAAGCCGAAGCTAAACGTATACAGGAATTATTTCTAGAAGGTAAACGGGAAGAAGCAATTGCTTCAGTGCCAAGTGACTTCTGTGATGAGATAAGTCTTGTTGGGCCAGCAGACAGAATTCGTGACAGGGTTCAAGCTTTCGAAGACAGCCCAATAACCATGCTGAATATTTCTGCACGCTCACTTGATGAACTACGCGAGGCATCAGAAATAATTCTTGGATAAATCCTAGTTTTTTTACCTCTTTTCGACTTTTATATANCAACAAGTTCAAGTAATCTTCGCTGATGTCTNGGAACTTTCAATGACTCTTATCAAAGCGGCTGTATGCCATGAGCCTAAAACTGACTTAACCATTGAAGAGATCCGATTGTCGGACCCTGAACAAGATGAAATTCGAGTAACTGTAGAAGCCTGTGCTATCTGCCATTCTGATATCACCTATATAGACGGAGGTTGGTCAATTGGATATCCGGTCGTTTTGGGACACGAAGTATCTGGAAAGGTAGCTGAGATAGGACCAGGAACAGAAACAGAACTAAGTATTGGAGATCAAGTGGTAGTTTCCTTGATCCGAACCTGTGGTCAATGTTTAGCTTGCGAGCGAGGACAGGATGTAGCTTGCACAGGAAAACTCAGGCTTCATGAAACCAGCCCCCTNGAGGCAAAAACGGGTGAGGTAATAACACACGGTCTCAACACTGGAGGGTTTGCGGAAGAAGTAGTCGTTCANATTTCACAATGCGTCCCCGTACCGAAAGACTTGCCTGCAAATTTTGCTGCTCTTCTGGGTTGTGGAGTTATGACAGGAATGGGGGCTGTATTCAACACNGCGGAAGTTAAAAGTGGTGACATNACTGTGATAGTTGGTTGTGGTGGTGTTGGTTTAGCCGCAATTCAGGGAGCAAAAATTTCTGGAGCGAAATATGTGATTGCGGTTGATCCTTTAGCAAATAAAAGAGAACTGGCAATTAAGTTCGGTGCTACTCATACTCTCGAGCCTTCGGAAGACCTCTCTGAAATCATTCAGGAAACCACTGAAGGTCATCTGGCTGATGTCATATTTGTAAGCACTGCCGCACCTTCAGCAATTTCAATGTCAATGAAACTTCTATCGCCTATGGGTGCTCTGGTGCTAGTAGGCATGCCTGAAGATGGTGTTAAAACAGAATTTGATCCAGGCTTACTGGCAGCTAGAAATCAGAGAATCCTAGGTTCTAAAATGGGCACCTCTAGACCNCATTCAGACATTCCTGCANTGATTGATTTGTGGCGTGATGGAAAACTNGATCTTGAAAATATGGTTTCAAGCACTCACCCGTTGGAAAACATTAATGATGCTCTTAATGAGATGCGTAGCGGTTCAGTCATACGTGCTTTGGTATGTCCTGGATCTTAAGGGGGGTTTGAAATGAAAATNGTTGAGGTGGAAACATTTGTTGTAGCCAACCCTCCACCACGTCATGGAGGCCGCTATTTCATTTTTGTAAAACTGACAACTGACAATGGTGTTTCTGGAATTGGAGAGGCGTATGCAGCTTCCTTTAATCCTCATCTCATTGCAAAAATGATCGAAGATATCGCAGATCGTTTTCTCATAGGTGAAAATCCTTTTCATATTGAAACTTTTTGGCGTCGATCTTATGGAGTCGGATACACACTTCGCCCNGACCCCACCTTATGTGGCGTAATTAGTTCATTAGAAATGGCTTGCTGGGATTTAATTGGAAAAGAATGTGACAAGCCGATTTATGAACTTCTAGGAGGTCGCGTGCACGAAGGGTTGCGTTCTTACACCTATCTATACCCTCCTGATGGAGAGGACACATACAACCCCTCAACAGAAAAACATATTTATAATGACCCTTCCTTAGCTGCTGAAGCTGCCTCTGCTGCGGTTGAAAAGGGTTTTACTGCAGTCAAATTTGACCCAGCTAGTTCTTATTCAGTTTTTGACGGTCGTCAACCAACTCCAAGTGAATTGGAATTTTGCGAATCAATGGTTAAAGCCCTCCGTGAAACTCTTGGAACAANAGCTGACATACTATTTGGTACCCATGGACAATTCACTCCTTCAGGAGCGCTAAGACTTGCGAGAGTCTTAGAGAAATACGACCCTCTCTGGTTTGAAGAGCCTGTGCCTCCTGATGATGTAAAAGGAATGGCACGAGTTGCTGCCGGAACATCTATCCCTGTTGCAACTGGAGAGAGACTCACAACAGTAAGTGAATTTTCAACACTTCTTGAGTCAAATGCAGCTTCAATAATCCAACCGAATCTTGGACGTTGCGGAGGTATTCTTCAAGGCAAAAAAATTGCTTCAATCGCAGAAGTGAAACAGGCTTTACTGGCTCCACACTGTTACTGCGGACCTGTTGTCGCCGCTGCAAATATTCAACTGGCTGCCTGNACTCCAAACTTTCTAATTCTTGAATCAATCGAAGATTGGTCTGGTTTCCATGCCGAGATCCTCGAAAAACCCATTGAATTCTCTGAAGGACTGGTGATCCCTTCTAAAGAACCAGGCCTTGGTGTCGTACTAAATGAAAATGTAGCAAAAGCTAACCCTTGGGACGGAGAAGAATTGCAACTAACNCCCCTCTACGACCCACCGTCAGGAAGAGACGGGTTCAAAAAATGAACGGGCGAGACTTTAGGATTTCTAATGCCAAATGAACGGCGACGTGGAGGCAGGGACCAAAGACGAGGCGAAGGTTCAAATAGCATCCAACAGCCTTCTTCAATTCAGCCAAAACACAGATTCGAACCTCTGCGGGCAGTTTCTGAAGANGAGTTGGAATCNATTCACCAAGCTTCTTTGAAAGTTCTTTCAGAAACTGGGATTGCNTTTCTAGACGAAACAGCTTGTCAACAGTTAGCAGATGCCGGAGCTGTTGTTAAAGACCAACAAGTCAGATTCGATCCTGAGATGGTCATGGAAGTTATTTCNACTGCGCCTAATGAATTCACCATGCATGGAATAACACCTCAAAGGGACTTCATCATGGGTGGCAAATGGATTACTTATACCGCAGTGGCCAGCCCCCCCTTCGTGACCGGTTTAGGACGTGATCGACGTGACGGCAATAGAGAGGATTTTCGNAATCTGATCAAATTAACTCAGATGCTTAACTGTCTCCACACAACTGCTGGCTATCCAGTGGAACCAACCGACATACACGCTTCGGTCAGGCATTTATATGCAACCCATGACGCTGTAACTCTTTCTGACAAACCACCGTTTGTGTACAGCCTGGGGAGNCAAAGAAATATCGATGGAATGGAAATTACTCGGATAGCCAGAGGTGTAAACCAAGAAACTTTCAACTCAGAACCTTCAATTTTTTCAGTAATTAATGCGAGTACACCTTTGCGATATGACACTGTAATGCTTCATGGGATTCAAGAAATGTCTGCACGAAATCAAGTTATTTGCATAACTCCCTTCACATTGGCAGGTGCCATGGCTCCAGTAACTGTTGCAGGAGCACTAGTTTTACAAAATGCTGAGGCTTTAGCGGGAATTGCCTATACACAACTAGTTAACCCAGGGGCACCTGTCATCTATGGGGGTTTCACTTCCAATGTTGACATGCAGTCCGGGGCGCCGGCATTTGGAACACCTGAATACTGGAAAGCCTGCCTTATCGGAGGTCAACTAGCTAGGCGTTACGGCCTTCCTTACCGGTCATCCAATGTGAACGCAGCAAACAGTGTCGACGCTCAGTCAATGTATGAAAGTGTCATTTCTATATGGGGCGCAATTATGGGCGGTGTAAACCTTCTGCTCCACGGAGCCGGATGGCTGGAAGGTGGTCTCCTCGCTTCATATGAAAAAATGGTTATAGATGCAGATGTTCTAAACATGGTCAATTCCATGTTGGAACCAGTCACTGTCGACGACGCGACCCTAGCCGTAGAAGCAATCGCGGAAGTAGGCCCCGGGGGTCACTTCTTCGGTTCAGAACACACTCAAGAACGTTACAAAACCGAACATTTTCGTCCAATGGTCTCAGACTGGAGAAATTATGAATCATGGGACGAGTCCGGCCGTCAAGAAGCTCACCAACGGGCTGAAAAACTAGCAAAACAACTAATTGACTCACATGAAGAACCGTCCATGAAAGAAGACATCCGTACCGAATTAGATGAATATCTTGATAGAAGAGTTGCCGAAGGTGGCGTCCCAACTGACTATTAAAGAAGAGAAACAAACATGAAAGAAAAAGCTGAAGTAGTAGTTGTAGGTGGAGGAGTTGTCGGCTGTAGTGTGCTGTATCACTTGACCAAAGCCGGTTGCACCGACGTAGTTCTTCTGGAGAGAAAAGAACTTACAGCAGGCTCAACCTGGCACGCAGCCGGGGGCATGCACACCCTGAATGGAGACCCGAACGTAGCTGCACTTCAAAGGTACACAATAAAACTCTATGAAGAACTTGAAGAGCTAACTGGAGTCGATTGTGGAATCCATCTGACTGGCGAACTGATGTTGGCAGATAACGAAGACAGATTGGATTGGCTNAAAATGGCTCATGCCCGAGGTAGATATCTGGGTATGGAAACGGAAATAATTTCAACTTCAGAAGCAAAAAATCTTGTTCCTTTTCTAGAAGAACAATATTTTGTAGGTGCTCTTTGGGATCCAGTCGGTGGGCACGTCGACCCTTCAGGCGTCACAAACGCTTACGCATCTGCAGCAAGATCTTTAGGGGCTGAAATTGAAAGAAATACATGGGTAAAAGAAATTTCTCAACAACCTGACGGCACTTGGGACCTATTAACAGACAAAGGAATAATAAATTGTGAAAATTTTGTAAACGCTGGAGGTTTGTGGGCTAGAGAAGTTGGTCGTATGTGCGGCATTGAACTACCGGTTCAGGCAATGGAACACATGTACTTTCTCACTGAAGAACTACCTGAAATAGAACCGTGGCTTGAAGAAAATGATGGCCACGGTCGAGGAGTCATTGACTTCAGCGGCGAAATTTACTTGAGGGCCGAGGGTAAAAGCCTTCTGCTCGGAACCTACGAACAAGCATGCGTCCCTTGGCAAACTAAATCAACCCCGTGGGATTTTGGTGCCCAACTTCTCANCCCTGATCTGGAAAGACTCACCCCTTCACTCGAAGTAGGGTTTTCACATTTTCCCATTTATGCGGATGCCGGTATCAAACAAGTCATCAATGGACCGTTCACATTCGCTCCTGACGGCAATCCGTTAATCGGCCCTATAAGAGGACAAAGAGGCCACTGGGTTGCTTGTGGTGTGATGGCTGGCCTCAGCCAGGGTGGAGGCGTTGGACTGGCGATGGCAAATTGGATTACTACTGGTGATCCGGGTTTTGATGTTTGGGGAATGGACGTTTCACGTTTTGGCGATTGGACCACGCCGGATTATACGTTGACGAAAGTAATCGAGAACTACACCAGACGCTTCAAGATAAGTTTCCCTAATGAAGAACTACCTGCAGGTAGACCATTTCATACTTCACCAATCTTCACCAAACTAACTGACGCGAATGCCGTTTGGGGTGCCGCGTACGGACTTGAATACCCTCTCTGGTTTCAAGAAATTGGGAAAGAGCCTATGGAAGAAGTCACCTTTAAACGATCTAATGCTTTCCCCGTGGTAGCTGAAGAAGTTAAAGGAGTACGCGAAAATGTCGGGCTTATGGAAATAACAGGTTTCGCAAAACATGAATTCAGTGGAACTGGTGCAAGGGAGTTCTTAGAAAAACTACTAACCAACAAAATTCCTGAAAATGGCCGAATAGCCCTAGCTCCGATGTTGAACGAGACAGGAAAACTTATAGGAGACTTCACTGTGGCCTCCCTTACTGACCAGATTACAGAAGAAGAAAAATTTATTCTTTTTGGTTCAGGAATTGCTGAGGGTTATCACCAGAGATGGTTTCTTGAACACATCGACAATGACCCAACCATCCGTTACAAGCCAATAGGCAATGATATGACTGGCTTGTCGATTGCAGGTCCTTCTTCCAGGGACCTTTTAAGTTCCATCACGAACGAAGATGTATCAGCTAAAAGTTTTAGATTCTTAGACATTAAAAATATGGCAATCGGAATGATCCCATCTTTAGTAGGAAGAATAACTTTTACAGGTGACCTTGGTTACGAAATATGGGTTCCGTCGTCACTTCAATCGCAACTCTATGACCTTCTAACTGATGTTGGAAAAGAATTTAATATGAGTCTTTTTGGACTACGAGCGTTGGACAGTATGCGGTTTGATAAAAACTTTGGTTCTTGGGCCACTGAATACAGACCTATTTACGATCCTCTAGAAGCTGGATTGAACAATTTCGTAAAATTCGATAAAGGAAATTTTGTAGGCAAAGAGTCACTTGCTGTCATTTTGGAAGCAGGACCAAAGAGAAAACTCAGCGCTTTTGTCGTTGATGCCGACAACTCTGATGTACTCGGTGATGAACCCATTTGGCATGACGGAAAAGTTGTAGGTTGGGCCACCTCCGGAGGATATGCGCATTGGTCGAAAGCATCATGTGCGCTCGGTTACCTTCCTTCAGAGCTTTCAGATGTGGATGAAGGATTTGAAATAGAAGTATTGGGAACACTCCGTGAAGCAAAACGGATAAATGAACCATTATTCGACCCTAAAGGGTCTCGGATGCGTAGCTGAGGAAATTAGATTACATGGGAGCACATAACAAAATTTCTGAAGACCCCAACGATCCACTTATACGTAAGGCTTCAACCACAGGGCACAGAATGGTACTTGGCCCTGGTGAACCTGCGCTAAGTGAATGGGCTGAAGCAAAACTTTCATTACCCGATGAGAAAGCAATGATGGAGTACAGGGTGAAAAGAATCCGCTCTGAACTCGAGAAAGCTGACCTGGCAGGAATTTTACTTTTTGATCCAATGAACCAGATGTACGCAACTTATTCACCAAACATGCAGTTGTGGATCACCCATAACCCTTCTAGATATGTTTTCGTGGCAACAGATGGTCCGCTTATTCAATTTGATTACCCGAACTGTGAATTTTTATCTGCGCACAACCATCTAGTTACTGAAGTCAGACCTGCAACAACTTTCTTCTATTTTGTTGCAGGAGATCGAGTTGAAGAACAAGCGCAAAAATTTGCTTCAGAAATAGCTGACCTGATTAAAACTCATGGTGGTGGAAACCGTCGTTTAGCAGTTGACGTCACCACAATTGCAGGGAACCACGCCCTTCAACAAGCAGGTTTAAATTTGGTCGAAGGCACTCAGATTATGGAATCAGCTCGAATGATCAAATCGCATGATGAAATCAAAGCCATGAGATGTTCTGTGGAAACGACTCAAGTTGCCTGTCAGAAAACATTTGAAGCAATGGAATCAGGTATAACCGAAAATCAACTCTGGGCTGTCATGTGGTCAGAAATGCTTTCTCGTCATGGGGAATGGATGGAGTGCAGGCTTCTTTCAGCAGGGGAAAGAACTAACCCCTGGTTTCAAGAGTCGAGTAGTAATGTCATCAATGAAGGTGATCTTGTAGCCTTCGATACAGACTTTGTTGGCCCTTACTCAATGATGACAGATATCTCAAGAACTTGGATCTGTGGAGACGCTAAAACAAACAAACAACAAAGAGAAGTTCATTCATTAGCTGTCGAACAAATGCACAAAAACATGGAGTTACTCACTCCTGGAACTACCTTCTATGAATTAACCCATAACTCGTGGACTCCTCCAGTTGAAGATTACCGCCATTATTCATGTCTATTTCATGGTGTGGGTCAGTGTGATGAGTACCCATATATTGTTTTCCCAGAAGCTTGGGAAGAATCCGGGTACGACGGAGTTCTGATGCCAGGAATGGTGCTTACTGTTGAAGCCTATGTTGGATCACGCTCGGGTGGTCAAGGAGTAAAATTGGAAGACCAGGTGTTAATCACTGAAAACGGTTACGAAAATCTTTCCGCGTGGACTCTAGATCTCGAAAAATTTGAGAGACTTTAGATTTTGAAATGAATTTTTCATAATGGGTTGTATCGTCAGCAAATAGAAATACTAAATGGAGGTCAGTAATGAATAAATCTTGTGAAAATCGAGTAGCAATTGTCACCGGTGCTGGAAGAGGAATAGGACGCGAGCATGCACTTATGCTTGCCAGCGAAGGTGCAAAAGTGGTAGTCAACGACCTCGGAGGAGATGAATCAGGACACGGTGCAGATCTCACTCCGGCACAAGAAGTAGTAAATGAGATTGTCGACATAGGTGGTGAAGCGATAGTCAATGGGTGTAACGTTGCAGATTTTGACGCTGCGGGAGCGATGATACAAGAAGCGGTTGATAAATGGGGTCGAATAGACATACTCATAAACAACGCTGGAATTCTCAGAGATAGAATGCTGTTTTCAATGTCTGAAGATGACTGGGATGCAGTTATAAATGTTCACTTGAAAGGAACTTTTGCTCCGACTCACCACGCGTCGGTCTTTTGGAGAGAATCTGTTAAAGCAGGTGGTGAAACTTTCGGACGTGTGATTAATACCTCATCACCTTCGGGTATTTACGGAAATGTCGGTCAAACTAACTATGGTGCCGCAAAAGCTGGAATCGCTGCTTTTAGTGTTATTGCTGCACAAGAACTTTTTAAATACGGAGTAACCGTTAATTGCTTAGCTCCAACAGCAATCTCCCGTCTTACCGAACCTTTAATGGGTGGAACTGATGGAGTTAGTGATGAAATCCGTGAGTCAATGTCACCTAGATGGATTGCTCTAATCGCAACTTGGCTTTGTAGTGAACAAGCGCAGAATGTGACCGGTCGCGTGTTTGACATCCGTGGTGACAAACTTGGCATTGCTGAAGGATGGCATCTTGGTCCGAGTGAAACTCAGGGGGATGAACCATCAGAACTTGACGATGTAGTGAAGACTTTGATGGAAAAAGCAAGGCTGAATGCTGACATGTCTGGTCGGGATCGCGAAGGTCCGGGTTTTCCTCCGAACACAATCTGAGGTTTGGATTCAGAAACCTTTAAAATCTGCAGAACGTTTTTCTATCCACGCTAAGGCAGCTTCTTTAATGTCTTCTGTCTCGAAGTTAATTGATTGCGCTTGCGCTTCAGCTTCGAGGGACTGACTTAGAGAAGAGGTGATTCCAGCGTTTAACAGTTTTTTGCTCATTGATAACGCAATTGGTGGTCCTGATCCTAAACGATCAGCAAAGTCTTGAACGGTATTGTCGAGCTCTTCCTCTGCAACTATTCGATTCACTAAACCGATTCGGTCGGCCTCTGCAGAATCTATTACATCAGCCAGTAAAACTAATTCCTTGGCTCTGTGTAAACCGATTTGTCTTGGCAATAGCCAGGAACCACCGAAATCAATAGATAGTCCTCTGCGTGCAAAGATCTCTGAAAATCTGGCAGTCTCTGAAGCGATGAGAATATCGCAACCTAATGCGAGATTCATACCAGCCCCTGCTGCTACACCTCTTATTTTCGCGATCACGGGATGCGGGATTTCATTTAGGGCGAGAACTGACTCACTGATCTGTCGCATATTCTTTATATGCACATGTTTTTTTCCAGAGTTCGCTTGACTTCCTTGTCCGCTAACGTCCGCTCCCGAACAAAAATTTCCTCCAGCGCCGGTGATCACAACAACTCTCACAGTTTCGCTTCTAGATATTTCTCCACAAATTCTTCCAAACTCAGCAAACATTTGAGTTGTCATGGCATTCATTACATTGGGTCGATTAATCGTAATTGTTGCCTGAGAGCCAATCTGTTCTACATCAATACCCTCTGCGCCGTTTATGTTTTGTTCCATAAACGAACACTATCCACTCCCTATGCAATCCCATCAACGGACTTAGATAGGATTTATTTATGGACCTAGGAATGAATGCAGACCAAGAAGCTATTAAGGATGTTTTCGCTAGTTTCTTTATTGAACAAACTGGACCTGAAAGTGCTAGAAATTCCATTCCTTTAGGTTTTGACACGGAAGCTTGGAAGCGTATATCCGAAACCGGAGCACCCGGAATGGGCGTTTCACCACCAGCTGGTGGAGGTGCTTCATTATCTGATCTTGTAATTGTTGCTGAGGAAGCAGGGTCTCAAATCGCACCTCTTCCTATTATTGACCATGTGGTGGCATCGAGAGTTTTGGAGAAGTTGGACTTACTGGAAGAAGAAGTTTTGACTGGAACTCTTATAGCAGGTCTGGTAGTAAGACCAGTTGAAAACGGTGTAGCTAAATCAGTGCCGACAGGTGCTATAGCGAACAGATTAATAGCTTTAAATGAAGACAAACTACTGCTCCTTACTGATGAACCACCTAACGAATCCTTACCAAATCATGGTGATCTTCCAATCGCCCACCGTGAAATAAAAAATGCAGATGTCATTGCAGAAGGAAAAGAAGCCACTGAGATTTTTGATAGAACTTTGAACGAATGGAAAACTCTGACTTCAGCTTTTCTGGTTGGCATAACTCGCAGTTCAATCGAAATAACCGTTGAATACGTAAAAGATCGTCACCAATTTGGAAAACCAATTGGCAGTTTTCAATCGGTTCAGCATGGACTAGCAGATTTACCAGGATTATGTGATGGAGCTCGCCTACTCGTAAACAAAGCAGCATGGGCAGGAGACAAGGAAATATCCGGAGAAATAAAATTAACTGATAATGAAATTTCTGATTTCGCTACCCTCGCCTCTATGTCACTGATTTTTGCAGGAGAAACCTCACTACAGGCAACAGATCGCAGTCTTCATTACCACGGAGGTTACGGCTTCTCAGAAGAATACGACATACAACTTTTTTACCGCAGAGCCAGAGCCTGGTCTCAAATTCTTAACAGCCCTTCAGAGGAATGCCTTCACCTCGCTGACCTTCTCCTAAAAGATAGTGAGGGCTGAATAATGGATTTCGAACTCTCTGAAAAAGCAATTGATTTCCGATCTCAAGTTAAAAAATTCATAGAAAATAATCTCACTTCAGAAATAATTTCAAACATGCATGGAACAGGGACATTCAATGACAAAAGTTTTAATGAGGCCCTAGCTTCAGAAGGTTTACTGGCAGGAGCGGTACCAGGTTACGGGGATCGTGACCCAGTGGAATTGTACCTTTTATTCAATGAACTCGAAAAAGCTGGTGCACCGTATGACGGTCTAGCAGTAACCATGCTGGTCGCTGGGATCATCAATGCCGTTGGAACAGAATTCCACCATGAAGAAATCCTTAAAAAGTTACTTACTGGGAAACATAATTGTTGTCTTGGTTACAGCGAACCAGATTATGGGTCAGACGTTGCCTCAATCACCACAAAAGCTGAGAAAGTCGGAGATAAGTGGATCATAAACGGACAAAAGATGTGGACAACTATGGCCCACGAGTCAGACTGGGTTCTTTTATTAACTCGCACTAATTCTGAGGTACCAAAACATAAAGGGATGACAATGTTTCTGGTTCCTATGGCTACTCCAGGAATTGAAATTCAACCTGTCCCAACTATGGCTTCAGAAAAAACCAATGCGACTTTTTACGACAATGTAGAAGTGGAAGACCAATGGCGTTTAGGTGAAGTAGACGATGGATGGTCAGTAATGGGGATTGCTTTGGCCTTGGAACGAGGCGTTATGGGAGGAACAAACCCTGCAGTTCCTCTTCTAAAACATGTACTCAACTGGGCTGAAACTACACCGTCTAAAAACGAAAGCTTAATGATAAATAACACTCTTATGAGAGAACGAATAGCCCGCACAGCCATAATCAACCAGGTGGGACAGCTACTAACTCTCAGGGCTGCATGGATAGCTGCAACCGGAGGAATGCCGGGAGTTGAGGGTTCTATGGCAAAAATATATGCCTCTGAGGAATACCAAAAGGTGGTCGGTTGGTTCCAACAAATGGCAGGAGCCGAAGGTCTTTTAAGTTTTGGTGCAGAAGATGCAGCAGCATCTGGGTGGATTGACTATGACGCTCGTCATGCCCCTGTTACAACGATCTATGGAGGAACAAGTGAAATCAACCGAAACAACATCGCTGAAAGGCATCTTGGCCTCCCACGCAGTCGATAAAGAAAAACTAATTCAGAAAACCTTATATACCGACTAGACTGGTATTAATCCCGAAGATCCCTACCTCCCGTTTTATTACCGGTTGTAGCGCACTGAGGAGGAAAAATGAAAATTCTTATAGCTGATGCAATTCCAGAGGACAAAATTGAAGTCCTTCGTCAAAAGGGTTATGAATGCATTGTTGAACCTGACCTGACAGCTGAACAAATTCCAGAGAAGATCTCCGGCATTGAGATTCTTGTAGTCAGAAGCACGAAAGTGATCTCCGAGGTTTTTGATAAGTCTGACTGCTTAGGGCTTGTTGTTCGTTCAGGTGCTGGAACTAACACAATCGACTGTCAAGGGGCAGCCGATTCGGGAATTTACGTATGCAATGTGCCTGGAACGAATTCAATCGCAGTAGCAGAACTGACTATGGGTCTTATCATTTCAATCGATCGCCATATCCCATCTGCCACAGCTGACCTGAGGGAAAGCAAATGGAACAAAAAAATCTACAGTGATGCCGAAGGACTATTTGGCAAAACTCTTGGCATTGTGGGTCTAGGTGAAATTGGTTTAGCAGTAGCCGAAAGGGCTCGTTCTTTCGGAATAACAGTGCTTGCAAAAAAAGCTCAACGAAAGCCTGAGACAGAATCGAGAATTCGCTCAAATGGCATAAAACTCGTCGAGACACTTGAAGAATTAATTAGCGAATCTGATGTGATCTCAATACATCTTCCAGGTGGACCCGAAACAAAAAATTTCGTCAACGAAGGCTTCTTGAAACTGATGAAACCCAATTCAATCCTAATTAATACAAGTCGTGGAGAAATTGTTGATGAGACTGCCTTAATCGCATCCATAAATGAAAAAAATATCAGAGCAGGGTTGGATGTTTTTCGCGATGAACCTACTACTTCCACTGGAGACTTCTCATCTGAACTGGCTCAACATCCAAACGTTGTAGGAACTCATCACATAGGCGCCTCTACACAACAAGCGCAAAATGCAACAGTGGAAGAAACAATACGGGTCATAGACGCATTTCGTGAAGGGAATGTAATCAACTGTGTGAACATAGCTAAAGAACGTGTGGGAAGTTCTACACTGACGATTCGACATTATGACAAGGTCGGGGTTTTAGCTGAAGTGTTCGCAATCCTGAGAATAGAAGAACTAAACGTAGAAACAATGGAAAACAAAATTTTCAAAGGTTCAAAAGCTGCACTAGCAATTATTGACGTTTCAGGTAACGTTTCAGAAAATGCACTTACACAGCTGAGAGAAATAGATCACATCATTCACGTTCAATTAAGCAATCGCGAACTATGCCTAGATTAAAAGGATTTCCAGGTCTTGTAGTCAAACCTGAGTGGGTAGAAAAAGTAACAACCGGACCGTACGATTCTTATACTCCTGAACAAAGACAAGTGATCACTTCTGAAAATCAATTGAGTTTTCTTAATGTCACCAGATCATTAGAGGATCTACCAGTTGAACAAGGCAACGATGCAGAAGGACTCTTGAATGAGTGTAAAGAAGCAATGGATCATCTTTACAAAGCTGACGTGTATCAATCTTTTGATGAACCTTCTCTTTTCATTTACAGAATCGATATTCGCCACAATGGAAGCATCCATTCACAAACAGGGATCGTGGGTTTAGTACCAGTTGAAGACACTGAAAGTGTTCAAATTCTTAAGCATGAAGAAGTGAGACCTGAACGTTCTGATCTTATGTCACGTCACCTTGTAGCAGTTGGAGCTTCATCAAGCCCAATTTCTTTGACCTATAAGAATGATGAACAACTAGATAAAGCTATAACTAATTGCACTTCAAATGAGCCGGTTCTAATGACTGAAGATAGTGAAATGAAACAAACTATCTGGAAAGTTGTTGGTGAAACAGCAAAAGAACTATCAGAACTTGTAAGCAATAAAATTTTGTATATAACTGATGGGCACCATCGAATGGCTGCTGCTGAAGAAGCTCTCAAGAAATCAAACAAAAATTATGGACCTCTAGAATCCACACTGGCGGTTCTATTCCCCGACGATGAGATGTTGGTTCTACCCTTTCATCGAAGAGTAGGTGACCCAGAAGGTAGAAGTAGTCAGGATCTATTAAAGGCTATTAGTGCAGTGTGTGAAATAGAGAAGTCCGACGAAACTACACCTGAGCGAATTGGAGAAGTTGGGCTCTATTTAGATGGTCAGANCCACAAAATAATTCTCCCAAAATCTAACGGTAACAATTTGGTTGATCAACTTGATGTTGCACGACTACAGGAACACATACTCGCCCCAATTTTTGGAGTTGTGAATCCTGGAACTCATAAATTGATTGACTACGTACCAGGACCTCTCGGGATAAATGTTGTTAAAGAGCGTTGTGATAAGGATTCATGGCTTGGATTTATAATGCACCCATTGAAAATCAAAGACCTAATGGACGTGGCTGAAGCGGGTGAGTTAATGCCACCCAAGTCTTCATACCTAATGCCCAAACCTAGATCTGGTGTATTCGTTAGAGATCTAAATAGAGAAAAAAATATTCAATAAAAGTTTGATCAGTTAAGCGTTTCGTCTACTACGAATTTCAGCTGTGATGGCTGGTATAACTTCATGCAGGTCACCTAAAACCGCATAACCAGCTTTCGTAACCATATTTGCTTCAGGATCCGTGTTTATAGCGAGTATATTTTTTGCAGCCATTGCACCTACCCAATGTTGAATTGCTCCGGAAATACCACTAGCGATATATATTTCTGGTGCGATTCGATTTCCAGTCTGACCCACCTGGTCACTGTGCGGACGCCAACCGTTATTGGTAACTGCACGCGAGCAACCTACGACTCCACCAATTTCTTCTGCGAGTTCTTCAAGCGGGGCGAACCCTTCTGCGGATCCGACACCTCGGCCTCCACCTACTACTACTGGTGCAGTCGTTAAGGTAATTCCATGTGTTCGTACAACCCGATCAACAACAATCGTTCTCGTTAGTGAAGAATCTAAATCGGGTTCAAACTCAACGATATTTCCTCCCCCAGAAGAAGACTGAGCCTCGGGGTCAGTCGAATGGTGTTCAACAGAAAAGATTTGCACTTCTGCACTCGACGTTACGTCCTCGAGTAGTGACCCACCCCACTGAATTCTTGTAGCTGCAGATGAATCACTCTCTATTTGAATCTTTCGACAATTAGCCAAAAAAGGCATTTCTAAACGGGCAGCAACATGAGCTAAAACTTCGTTACCACGATCAGTACCGCACGAAACAATTATTTTTGCTGAAGTTTCATTAACAATCTGCGTTAGTGTTTCACTCCAAACTTCTGGTCCATAATCTGTCAAACATTCGTGGGAAGCTACTTTTACTGTCTCAACACCGAAAGAAATAACCGATTCTGCTGCTTGTTCGGCTCCTTGGCCAATAAGAACTGCTTGCAGGGAAATATTTTTACTATTGGCAATGGGTCTTGCAAAAGTTAAAGCCTCATACGCTGAATCTGAGATGACGCCTCGATCATGGTCACAAAGAACTAAAAGTGTCATTGGAGCACTCCTAACTCTTCTAAAAGGTCAACTATTGCTGGTGCTGCTTCAGGCCCGTTACCCAAAATAACAGTTTCGCTAACTTGCTCTTCAGGGCGATGAAGCTTATTTCTTTTCTGACCCCCATCTTCAGCTGAGAATTCGAGTTTTTTGAGTTCTGCTTTCTTTGAGGCCAAGCGACCTTTCATGGTCGGATAGCGAGGTAAATTTATTCCTTCTTTTACTCCTAGAGCCGCCGGTAGTGGCAATTTATAAACTTCAAACCCTCCATCAATCTCTCTCTGAGCTTCTACTTCATTATCTGATATTTCAATATTTTTAATTCCATTTACAATTGGTCTCCCCAACTGGTGCGACACACGTATTCCTACTTGGAATCCCCCGGAATCTGCCGATTCATTTCCAAATAGAATTAAGTCAAACACGCCTTCGGAGGATTCAATTTCAGTAATTGCTTTAGTTAATGCATCAGCGGTTTTCTGTGGATCCCAATCTATTTCTTCTATTGGTAAGAGAATCAAATTATTAACCCCAACGCTTGCCGCATACCTGAGCTGTTCTTCAGCAACTTCAGGCCCCAATGTGATTGCGGTAACTTCACCGCCATGGTTTTCTACTAGTTGGACTGCTTCTTCGACTGCACACTCTTCATGAGGGCTTGTTGTAAATCCCAAATGTGTAGAATCTACTTCGTTACCATCTTCGGTAACATTTATTCTTGCTCCTGGTGCTGGCACTCGTTTAACACAAACAAGAATTTTCAATTCAAATCAGCCTTTCATCCTTAAATCATCTGGATCAAATATTCCACCAGGACCTGCGACCGCAACTTCCACAGGAAAAATCTCGTTCATATACATAACTTGGAGTTTTGTTCCTTCGACTGCATATTCAGGAGGGAGATAAGACATCAAAGCATATTTTCCTACTGATGGGGCATTCCCAGCTGTTGTAACTCTCGACACTCGGCCTTTTGAATCAACGATCCGGTCATTATCAAGAGTTAAAATTGGCTCATTACCACCTTGCATATAACGCTGTCGCCCTTGAGAGTCAGTTTGATCCTCGACTGTCAGAGTGCAGAGAACTGCAACAGGGTCTTCGTCGCGCATTTTTAAGTAGGCATCTTTTCCAATAAAATCAGCTGCCTTCACTTTTGGTCTTGCTAAACCGGCTTCGACCGGGTTGTATTCAGATTCAAGTTCTGCTCCCATTAACCTGTAGCTCTTTTCCATTCTTCCTGTGAGACCATAAACTCCGATACCGACTGGAACTATCCCATGTTCTTGACCTGTTTCCCAAAGCGCATCCCATAACGCTGGTCCATCTTCCCAAGATGTGTAGATTTCCCATCCTGTGTCTCCAACATACGAAATTCGGAAAAGACTGCAATCAACTCCCGCTACTTCTGCATCAATCACGTGGCCATATGGAGAACCGTCTTGGGTTAGATCCACGTTTGTCAACTGTTGTAAAACTTCGGGTGCCCTGGGCCCCCATAGTCCGATTGTGCATATGTCCCTGGTCTTGTCTGTAACAGTTACTGAACCGTCTCTGGGCATATGTTTACGCATCCAAAAAGAATCTCGACCTCCGTCAAAAGCACCAGTGACAACTCGTACATGATCTTCCCCTAGCCGCATCATCGTTAGATCTGAATGAAAACCACCATTTTGTGTGAGCCAAGGTGTGTATACAGCCTTACCTACTGGAACATCGACTTTGTTAACTGCTAGATATTCGGCATACTCAATCGCACCTGGTCCTGTGATGTCAAAGATTTGAAATGCGCTTAGATCAACCATCCCAACATTTTCTCGAAGTGCTAAATGTTCTGCATTAATTATGGGAGACCACCATCTGCTGTCCCACTCTGTATCCCTTTCTTCAATTCCATATTTCTCAACTAGTGGAGCGTTGTGTTCATACCACTGAGGACGTTCCCAAATACGAGCTTCATAAAAAACCGCTCCCAATTCTTCTTCTCGAGAATAGAACGGACTTTTAGCTTTTCCTCTATTGCTTTCCCACTGTTCGCTTGGGTGAACAATGCCATAAGTTTTGTTGAAATGTTCTGAGGCGCGAGCACAAATATGGTCGTAATCTCGCTCTTCGGGATATAAGCGGGCTATATCGGAACCGTGAGGATCTGTGATATGCGGATACCCATATGTCATCCACTCTGCAACAAGTTGAGCTATTCCAGGTCCTTCTTTAACCCAAACGGCTGCTGCTGACCACAAGTTTTCTACTTCGACTGTCTCCCCTAGTACTGGCATAGCATCGGGGGTTAGAGACAGAAGCCCGTCAATCGCATATTTAATTTCTGCATCACCCAGCATGTCCATTAATTCAATGGCTTGTTCCATCTGAGGGTCAAAGTCATCTTGGCTAAGTGGTAGTTCCGTTGGCGATAAAGCTGCCTCTTCGTTGGACGGTATCGAATCAGGATGATGGAGTATTGGCCTATGGGCGTATGAACCGACTTCCATTGAACCAGCCGATTGACGCTCATAACAGAATGTGTCCATATCTCGAACAATTGGATAACCAATTTCATTATTAGTCTCTGCTAGTACATCTATTGGTCCAACATCAGCCATTTGGTGGACTGCAGGAGTTAATGGAATTGTCGCTCCTGCCATATTCGCTACACGATCTGACCAAACTCCGCATGCTATGACTACGTATTCAGCCTCTATTCTACCTCTAGTAGTAACTACGGCATTTACTTTTTTTATACCAATCTCATCTTCAGTCGTTTCTATGTCCAGAACTTCAGTATTGGCAAAGACCTCGAGGTTGCCAGCTTCTTGAGCCCTTAACCTCATTTGAGTTCCTGTTTCCAACGAATCAACAACAGAAACTCCAGGAGTGTAAAATCCTCCAATAATTACTTCCTCGTTGATGAATGGAACTAATTCTTTTACTTGCTCGGGTGTCAACAACTCAGATTCAATACCCCAAGCTTTAGCCGAAGTCATCCTTCGCCTGAATTCTTCAAGGCGGGCTTCATCGCGTGCTACTTCAATTCCCCCGGGAACATTTTGTAAGTCAAGATCTCCATATTGTTGTTGTGATTCTGCTGTCAAGAAAGCCATTTCTTTGTTGTGATCAACAGGAAAAATAAAATTTGATGCATGACCTGTTGAACCACCAGGATTTGGTAAAGGCCCCTTGTCTATCTGGACAATATCGACCCAACCCAGATCAGATAAGTGCCCTACTAAACAATTACCGACTATTCCGGCTCCTATTACTAATACTTTTGCATTTTCAGGAAAATCACTCACTTTTACTCCTAACGATTTCGAAAAATCTGTCGAAATAACTCTTCAAGCCAATAATTAATGATCTGAACGAGAAATGTTACCTAATTAATTGAAAATAAATTCGATTCGGCAACAAGTATTTATTATTTGTGTTTCAACTCTTTACACATTTTTTCTGCTTGCGAAACTAGTAGATCTGCCACAATTTTTTTCATTGAATCAGAAGGAAAACGATAACTTGGACCATGGATATGAAGTGCTCCCATTACATTCCCATTCTCTGCAAAGAGTGGCGAGGCGATAGAATTTATACCTTCAGAAAATTCTTCTAAACACCAGCAAAATCGATCTTCCTTTATTTTTTCTAAACGTTTAATTATCTCAACCTTATTCACGACAGTGTTAGGCGTGTAACGATCAAGTTTTCGATCTAAAAAACTCTGGACAGCTTTTTTTGGCCAATGCGCCAAAATCACTAAACCCGATGGGATCACGTGCATAGGAAGGCGGGTTCCAGTCCAATCACGTATTTGAACTGGGTTGGCACAATTGACTTGACCTACGTACTGAACCTCATATCCAGACGAAATTGATAAACCTGTATTTTCAAATATTTGATCCACTAAACTAACCATGTGAGGTCTAGCTATAGCTAAAAGGGTCTCACCTTTATTTGATTGAGACGCCATTTGAAGAATTCTTGGACCGAGTTTGTACTCATAGCCATCATCAATTCTCTCTATGACTTCTGACTCTTCAAGCGCAGATAGAAGACGAGCGACTGTGGAAGTCGGTAAACCCGAACGTCTCGATAAATCACTTATTCCACCAGACTTCTCTGCTAACTCCTGAAGGAGTAAAAAAGCCCTATCGATGCTCTGGACTTTAACCATTGAAATCTTTCTAAAGTATTCGAAATTCGTTTCCCACTATATGGGAAGAAGTTGACAAAACATGGTCCTTCGCTTCGGTATTTGTTAAATTTGTAGCTAATAAGGCTTTCCCACATACTGGAAAATCTGTTTTAAAAGTAGATCGGAGTTCAAATGAGCGAAGAAAACGACGTATTTGAAATTGAAGATATTGACCTATCAATTCTTTCTGACGATGATCTTGTTGCACAGATGCACGACGATCTTTATGACGGATTAGGCGAAGAGATCGGTGAAGGAACCGAAATCCTATTATCAAGAGATTGGAATCCAAAGAAAGTTCTTGATGAAGCCCTAGTTGCTGGAATGAAAATTGTTGGAGAAGACTTCCGCGACGGGATCCTATTTGTGCCTGAAGTTCTTTTATCTGCAAATGCAATGAAAGTAGGAATGGCTATTCTACGTCCTCTTTTAGCCGAGACAGGTGCTGAACCTATTGGGAAAGTAGTAATAGGAACAGTAAAAGGAGACATTCACGATATTGGGAAAAACCTGGTTGGAATGATGCTTGAAGGCGCTGGATTCGAAGTGATAGATCTAGGTATAAATACCGACGTGGAGGAATTCATCGGTGCCCTAGATGAACACAAACCAGACATCCTTGGCATGTCAGCTCTTTTAACAACCACTATGCCTTACATGAAAGTCGTTATTGAAACTCTCGAAGAAAAGAGTCTTAGAGAGGAATACCTTGTAATTGTTGGTGGGGCTCCACTAAATGAAGAATTCGGTGATGCTATAGGTGCTGATGCATATTGTCGTGATGCCGCAGTAGCTGCTGATACGGCTCAAAGATTGATTGCTGAGCGTCGAGCAACTGCTTCTGCTTAGTCTCAATTGACCTGGATCCACAGATGTCAACCAACAGAAGAACTCTAATCATTGCTTGTGGCGCACTTGCACATGAGCTATCTGAAGTTATTTCTGTTAACAATCTCGAACATATAGATGTTGAATGCCTACCTGCCTCATATCACAACTCTCCCGAGAAAATCCCTGATGCATTAGAGGAACGAATTTTAAAAACTTCAACTACCTACGATCAGATTTTCGTTGGATATGCAGACTGTGGAACAGGTGGAAAAGTCGACGAAATTTGTGAAAAATATGGATTAACAAGACTTTCAGGAGCCCACTGTTATGAATTCTTCGCAGGGAAAAACAACTTCGCAGACATTCAAGAAAAAAATATTGGCTCTTTCTACTTAACAGATTTCCTAGTCAAACATTTCGAACGTCTAGTAGTAAAAGCTCTATGGTTAGACACACATCCAGAACTTCTAAATGAATACTTCGGCAATTACACACAAGTGGTCTATTTAGCACAAACCGACGATCCAGAACTTGAAAACTTAGCGCGTGAAGCAGCAAAAAAATTAGGCTTAGAACTTATAGTTGAAAGAAATGGTTATGGCGATTTGGAAACTGAAATTGTTTCATTACTCCACACCAAAAAAACCCCTCGACTAATCAGCTTTGGTACAGAAAATAGTTGAACTGAATGTCTTCCAAACTAATCACTATTTACTGGCGCGACATCCCAGCCCAAGTAACGGCTCAAAAAGGGCGCATGAGAGAGAAAGCACTTCTGGAAGCACGTTTTCAACACGCTATTGATCGTGCAGCAGCTGTTGCAGGTTTAACTGATGCGGATAGCTATATTGCTCAATGGAACAGAAAAACTTTTGCCTGCGAAGGAGACATGGCAGAAGCAGTTGCAAAAGAAGCTTCAAAAATAGAAGACGACTACCCTGCTGAAAGACTCGAAAAACTTGTAAAACAAGGTGGTGTTGAAACTAATGACGAAAAAGTCATTACCTGAAGGAGAAAAATGACTCAGACGATAATCAGCTCAGCTTCGAAAGAGGTAGTTATAGGCTTTGGGCAACCTTTTGTAATGATTGGCGAAAGAATCAATCCAACAGGTCGGAAGCTTCTTGCAGAAGAGATGAAAGCCGATGACTTTAGTCGAGTTGAAGCAGATGCCATTTCACAAGTTGAAGCAGGCGCACACATGCTTGATGTAAATGCTGGAATACCTCTTGCTGATGAACCTGCTCTACTTGCAAAAGCAATAAAAACCGTTCAAAAAGTAACTGACGTTCCTCTTTCTATCGATTCATCAATTATTGAAGCACTTGAGGCTGGTTTAGCTGTATATGAGGGAAAACCGCTAATCAATTCAGTGACTGGCGAAGAAGAAGTTCTTGAACGAGTTCTACCTTTAGTAGCTTCTAGTGGAGCGGCTGTAGTAGCTATTTCTAATGACGAAACAGGAATTTCTGAAGACCCTCAAGTCAGATTTATGGTTGCGAAGCGAATTGTAGAAAGAGCTGCCGACCATGGAATCCCTGCACATGATGTCGTAGTCGATCCTCTAGTTATGCCTATAGGGGCTATGGCTGATGCAGGAAATCAAGTCTTTACTTTAGTAAGACGTCTACGAGAAGAACTCGGTGTAAATACAACTTGTGGAGCTTCTAATGTAAGTTTTGGACTCCCTAACCGTCATGCGATCACAGGAGCCTTCTTAGCTATGGCTATTTCTCATGGAATGACTTCAGCAATTATGAACCCTCTCCATGATGAAGTACGAACCGCTATTCAAGCTGCTGACGTTCTTTCTGGACAAGATGCAAATTGTGCAGCCTGGATAGAAACACATCGAGATCCAGATGCATCTACGAGAACAAGAAGAAGTGGACGCAAAAGAATTTAAATACAGGCCAAAAGAAAAACCGAACTTATGGAAACTAGTAAAGAAGAAAGTCTTGTAGTTTTTACTCCATCCGGTCACCGCGACTACTTTGAAAACGGTTCAACTCTTCTTGAAGCCGCCAGAAAACTTGGAGTTGATCTTGATTCAGTTTGTGGAGGGCGAGGTATTTGTGGTCGTTGCCAAATTGAGCCAGCTTTCGGGGAATTCGCAAAACATAAAATAAATGCACATGAAGAGAACATCAGTGACCCAGGTGACGTAGAAATCAACTACAAGGGTCGCAAAGAAATTAGAAAAAACAGACGACTCGCTTGCTCAGCCAAAATACTTGGAGATCTAGTAATAGATGTTCCACCAGATAGCCATATACATAAACAGGTTATTCGAAAAACAGTAGATCTGACTGATCTCATAATTGAACCTTTAGTTTCTTTACATTTTGTAGAAATTGAAAATGGAGTTGATGACGCTTCTTTTGATCTACTATTTCTCTCCCTGCAAGAACAATGGGGGCTAGAGAACTTAAGTAACGAAATAATAGAAAATGACCTTCCTCCTTCAAACGGTACTTATACAGCAGTAGTTAGAGATGGAAAATCATTAGTTGCAGTTTGGCCAGGCTTTAAAGACCAAATATTTGGAATAGCCATTGATGTTGGGTCAACAACCATTGCTGGACATTTATGTGACCTTTTATCAGGTGAAGTTCTAGCAAGTGCAGGAGTCATGAATCCTCAAATTCGTTTCGGTGAAGACCTGATGAGCAGAGTTTCTTATGTGATGATGAATAAAGGTGCTGAAAATGAGCTTACGGAAGTGGTTCAAGAGGCACTCAACAACCTTGTTGGTGAATTGTGCGATAGTTCAAACACAAATCGCGAAGACGTCTTTGAGATCACTTTGGTCGGAAATCCAATCATGCACCATTTATTCCTCGGTTATGACCCAACTCCTTTAGGTGTTGCACCATTTACTTTATTTGAGGACAAAGCGATAGATACGACTGCTGATAATTTGTCGATTCAAGCTAACCCTGCAACCCGAGTCCATGTGCTTCCCTGCATCGCCGGTCATGTCGGAGCCGATACAGCAGGTGTGCTCTTAGCTACAAAGCCTCAACAAACAGATGGAATAAATCTAGTAGTGGACGTTGGCACAAATGCCGAAATCCTTTTAGCCGGAAAAGGAAGAATACTAGCGGCA
Source organism: Acidimicrobiaceae bacterium (assembly GCA_002716285.1). Taxonomy (GTDB): domain Bacteria; phylum Actinomycetota; class Acidimicrobiia; order Acidimicrobiales; family MedAcidi-G1; genus MedAcidi-G1. The sequence goes on along the minus strand of PBAM01000019.1, from coordinate 6,068 downwards.
TCAAGTCCCACAGGACCTGCTTTCGAAGGTGCACAAATTAATAGCGGTCAAAGAGCAACTCCAGGAGCTATAGAGAGAGTAAGGATAAATCCCGAAAACGGAAAAGCTCGTTTCAAAGTAATAGGGGTAGACCCATGGTCAGATGAAGAAGGTTTTTCGGATGAAATCAAGAAAACTGGAGTCACAGGAATTTGCGGTTCAGGAATTATTGAGGTAGTTGCTGAATTGCTTTTAGCTGAATTAATGACTACAGACGGCGTTATAGGAGGCGAAGGAACAAACCCTTCCGAGTATATAGAACCTGATGGTAGAACTTTTTCATATGCCTTATACAAGTCTTCTGACGAAGGAAAAATTATATCTGTAACCCAAAATGACGTGAGAGCAGTTCAACTGGCAAAAGCAGCTCTTTATGCCGGAGTGAGACTATTAATGGACTATTTGGAAACAGATCAAATTGATTCAATTCAACTAGCAGGTGCCTTTGGGAGTCATATAGATACCACTAGAGCGACTGTTCTAGGTTTGATACCAGACTGTCAAAAAGAAAAAGTTTCTTCAGTTGGTAATGCTGCAGGGTCTGGAGCGGTTATGGCACTGCTTTCTAAATCTTCACGGAAAGAAATTCAAACTTTAGTTAATGACATTGAGAAAATTGAAATTGCTACAGAAGTTGCTTTTCAAGATCACTTTGTAGAAGCTATGGCGATACCCCACAAAACTGCTGACTATCCGTTCCTTAGTTCATATGTAGATCTACCCGAAAGAAATAAGTCAATAAAACCTAAACGAAAAAATCGACGCACTAGAGAAAGAAGTTAAATGACTGATCAGCCTTCACGGAGAAGAGCAGGAGGAAGGGAAGCTCGAAGAGCCGCCCGAGAAGAAACTACGACTAGTTCAACTCCTTATTTAATCCGAACTATTCCACCCTATGAAATCATGTCAGAAGAGGGTCTTGAAATAATTGAAAACAATGCGGACATTATTCTCGAAGAGGTCGGAATTGATTTTCGTGATTATCCCTCTTCGTTGGAATTGTTAAAAAATGCCGGAGCAACGATTGATGGGGAACGCGTTCGATTTCCTAAAGGGATGTGCAGAGAAATAGTCAATAAGTCTGCGCCTCCTTCGTATATACAACATGCGCGTAATCCTTCCAATAACGTTCAAATTGGAGGAGATGCAACTGTACTAGTACCGGCTTACGGTTCGCCCTTTGTGTTTGATCTTGATAACGGTCGTCGTTATGCAAACATTGAAGACTTTAGAAATTTTGTGAAACTCGCATACATGAGTCCACATCTTCACCATTCGGGCGGAACAGTTGTGGAACCTGTAGATATACCTGTCAGCAAAAGACACCTTGATATGGTTTATTCACATTTGAAGTACAGCGATAAGCCTTTCATGGGTTCAGTTACTGCGGCCGAAAGAGCTCAAGATTCTGTTGCCTTGGCTGAAATGGTTTTTGGTGATGGATTCTTAAATGAAAACACGGTGATGACAAGCCTTATTAATGCTTCGTCACCCATGTGCTGGGATGCGTCAATGCTCGGAGCAGCAGAGGTTTATGCCCGCTCAAATCAAGCAACAGTTATTAGTCCCTTTATAGTCGCAGGGGCTATGGCACCTGTGACAGTTGCTGGGGTAGCTGCTCAGACACTTGCCGAAGCACTGGCAGGGATGACCTTTATCCAATTGGTCAACCCTGGCGCACCTACAGTATTTGGATCTTTTGCAATGTCGATGTCCATGCAAACGGGTGCACCAACATTCGGTACACCCGAACCCGCCCTTATCTTGTACACAATGGCTGCACTAGCGCGTCGCCTAGGTGTGCCTTTTCGCTCTGGGGGAAATCTTTGTTCTTCAAAAATACCTGACGCACAAGCTGCTTCAGAAAGTATCTCTACCTTCATCCCAGCTATTCTAGGAGGTGTTAATTTTATGCTCCATTCAGCTGGCTGGCTGGAAGGCGGACTAGCCATGGGTTATGAGAAATTTATTATTGATGCAGATCAATGTGGTTTAGCAGCAAGTTTCGTAAAAGGTGTAGATCTTTCTGAAAATGGACAAGCACTGGACGCAATTAAAGAAACAGGACCTGGACAACATTTCTTAGGTTCTGCACACACTCTGAACAACTTCGAAACAGCTTTTGCTGTCTCCGAGGTCGCAAACAATGATTCATACGAGCAGTGGTCTGAAGAAGGCAGCCTGGATGCTGCCCAAAGGGCAAACGCTATTTGGAAGAAAATGCTAAATGACTACGAACCACCGCCTCTTGATGAAGCAATCGATGAAGCCATGCTAGATTTCATAGCAAAACGGAAAGAAGAATTGCCAGACGAATTCGCATGATATCCCACATTGTGGGAATGTTTCCCGCTTTGTGGTATGCAGGTTAAAATAACTAGTCTTAGACAACCAAATTCTAGCGAGGTATAAAAATGCCTTTTCCTTCAGATTTAGAAATTGCACGCAAAGCAGAACTAAGACCACTGACAGATATAGCCAAAGAGTCAGGTATTCCTGAAAGCTCCTTAGAACTCTATGGGGAAGGTGCTGCGAAAATAAAACTTGACGCTATCGACGCCATGGCAGACAAACCCAAAGCAAAATATGTAGTTGTAACCGCCATAACTCCGACACCTCTAGGGGAAGGCAAAACGACGACAACTGTTGGATTAGGGCAAGGTTTTTCCCATATAGGAAAACGTGCGACAATCGCTATACGCCAACCATCACTTGGTCCCACTTTTGGTATTAAAGGCGGAGCTGCAGGTGGAGGGTACTCACAAGTCGTGCCTATGGAACTTTTTAACTTGCATTTAACAGGCGATATGCACGCAGTCACTGCAGCTCACAACATGTGTTCTGCCATGCTTGATTCCCACCTTTTTCACGGCAACGAACTCGGATTTGATATTCACAACATAACTTGGAGACGTGTAATAGATATAAATGACCGGTCTTTAAGAAATGCAATAGTTGGAATGGGTGGACGCCTAGACGGTATTCCGCGTGAAACCGGTTTCGATATTACAGCCGCTTCAGAAGTAATGGCTGCTTTGGCTTTATGCACCTCCCTAGTAGACCTGAGAGAAAGAATGGGCAGGATAGTTGTCGGGTATGACAAAGCAATGACTCCAATCACTGCTGATGATATCGAAGTCGCAGGAGCGATGACAGTCCTCCTGAAAGAAGCAATCAAACCAAATCTCATGCAAACACTTGAAGGGACTCCTGCTCTTGTGCATTGCGGACCGTTTGGAAATATCGCTACTGGCAACTCCTCAATCATCGCTGATCAAATAGGAATACACACCGGTGATTTTCTCTTAACTGAAGCAGGCTTTGGTGCAGATATGGGAGCAGAACGTTTCTTCAACATAAAGTGCCGTTATTCAGGAATGGCCCCCGATGCAGCTGTTCTGGTCGCAACAGTAAGAGGACTGAAAGCCCACTCAGGTAATCATCGGATAGTGGCAGGAAAACCTTTACCTGATGCGTTACTAGCCGAAAACCCTGACGAAGTTCATGAAGGTGGAGCAAACCTGCGAAAGCAAATTGAGAATGTTCGAATCCATGGAGTAAGCCCAGTTGTCGCAATCAATCGTTTTCCTGAAGACCATGATGCCGACTTGGCAGCAATCGCGGAGATAGCTGAAGAGTGTGGAGCCAGATGTGCAATAACTAACCATTTTTCTGAAGGTGGAGCAGGTGCTAGCGAATTAGCAGAAGCCGTAGCAGAGGCCACTGAAGAGAAAACCAATTTCTCAGTCTTGTACCCAGATGAAATGGACATAAAAGAAAAAATCGAAACTGTCGCAACTAAAGTGTACGGCGCTGAAAGTGTTGAATTTTCAGCTGCTGCGACAAAACAAATCGACTCCTACACAGCAAATGGTTTTGGCGATCTTCCTGTGTGCATAGCCAAAACACACTTATCTGTTTCTTCAGATGCATCGCTAAAAGGTGCACCCACGGGGTGGACTTTGCCTGTGCGGGAAGTGAGAGCTTCAATTGGGGCTGGTTTTGTTTACCCAATCTGCGGCGAAATGCGAACAATGCCTGGATTAGGCAAAACCCCAGCAGCAGCTGGTATAGACATTGACGAAAACGGTGAAATCATAGGACTCAGTTGATATGAAATCCACTCAACTCAGACTTTTAGATGAGATGACCTACGAGTTAATCCCGTTAAAAAATGTTCACGAGCAAGGAGAGTTCCTGCCTCAATCTTCTACGATTTCCATAACGTGTTCGCCCGCCAAAGACATTGAAGCAACGCTTGAGCTTTGCGAAAACTTTTTAGACAAGGGACACACAACCATCCCTCATTTTGCTGCTCGGATGGTTGAAAGCGAAGAGCACGTAACTCGTATTGTTAAACGCGTTGAAGCTCTAGGGATAGAAACAGTTTTCATAATCGGTGGAGATGCTGACCAGCGCGGACCTTTCACTGATGCGCCAGGGTTACTTCGTTCATTTTTAGACAACAACCCGTCTATCAAAACTGTTGGCATAGGCTCATATCCTGATGGGCACCCTTCAATACCTGAATCAGCATTGGCAGAGTCTCTGATTAAAAAACAGGAAATGATCCTTGAGAGTAATCTGAACGGCTACATGGCAACTCAAATGTGTTTCGAAGCAAACACTATTTTAAACTGGCTAAAAAATTGTAGAGAAACAGGAATAACTCTTCCTTGCCACCTTGGACTACCAGGCGCTGTCGATATGAAGAAATTGATTAATATTTCTCTTCGTTTGGGTGTTGGTGTTTCAAGTCGGTATCTAAAAAAGAATCGAAAATCAGTTTTCAAACTTCTTTCCCCACGCGGATACAACCCAAACAGGTTAATTATTCCAATTTCGAATGATGCGGAAGAACTGGATATTACGGGAATACACTGCTTCACATTTAACGCAGTTGAATCAACTGAAGCTTGGCGCACAAAAACAATGGATCGTTTAACCTGATTTTGTGACCCGCTAGGGTTTTTACACTATAAATGAGCAAAAATTGAGTATGAGGAAAGAATTTCCCAGACTTCTGTCCGAAGGCGCTTTAGGTCCTTTGGTTTTACGTAATCGAATTGTCATGCCTGCAATGGACCAAAACAATTGCACTGAAGATGGCTTAATCAGTAATAAAACACTTCAACATTATGAAGATAGGGCAAAAGGTGGAGCAGGACTATTAATTCTTGAGACCTCAGCGGTTAAATGGCCTGACGGGGCAACATCTAAACATCAACCTTCTCTGTCAAGTGATGCAGTTATACCAGGACTTGAAAAACTTGCAGAACGCGCTCATAAGCATGGCGCCCGTATGATCGTCCAAGCTTGTCACCACGGCAGAATATCTGGTCTAGATATATCTCGTGATGTACCTGTATTGGTGCCCTCTATCCCAATTCCTTCTTTCGACACCTTGGGTATGACTTACAACACTACAACTGAAGAGTTAATGAAAATGGCGACTCTAACCGGGGGAAAGCTCCCCACCTTCAAAGAAGCTTCCAAAGAGGAATTAGAAGAGATAATCGAAGCATTTGTTGAGGCGTCTTTAAGAATAAAAAAAGCAAATCTCGATGGTATTGAAATCCATGCTGCTCACGGTTATCTGATTTCAACCTTTCTTTCAAGAGCGTGGAATAGACGTGAGGATGAATGGGGTGGTTCGACAGAAAGAAGGGCAAGACTTTTAAGCGAAATAGTTAGAAAAATTCGAAAGAAATGTGGAAGTGACTTCGCGATCGTTGTGAGAATAGATGGCCATGAACATGGAATTGAAAACGGGATTACTTCAGACGAGGCCTCAGCTACAGCAGCTATAGCTGAAGAAGCTGGAGCAGATGCAATTCATGTATCAGCAATTTCATCCTCCGGAACCGGAGTGGGCTTTACTGAAGGGCCTTTGCCATGGGAGAGATGCCAATACAGTGAACTAGCCAAAGCTGTTAAATCTGCTATAAGTATCCCAGTGATAGCAGTTGGTCGTATTGAGCCTGAAGACGGGGAAAGGTTGATCGCTGAAAATAACTGTGATTTCGTTG
>PBAM01000018.1 GCA_002716285.1 Acidimicrobiaceae bacterium | reverse complement strand
CAAAGAACGACAAATGCGAGCTATGAATTCAACTGGAAACCGTGAAGAAACACTTATGAAAATCAAGACACCTACACTCGTACTTCATGGAAGTGCAGACACCCTTGTTGATCCAAGTGGAGGACAACGCACGGCAGAAGTTATACCTGAAGCTAGATTCGTCATGATAGAAGGTTTGGGACATGATCTCCCACCGGGTTCTTGGCCAAAGATTACAAATGAGATAATTAAGCACGTAAAAAATGCTGAAAATATAAGTTGAAAAAATAGGAGACAAAATGGGTGCTTTAGACGGAGTAAAGGTCTTAGAGCTGGCAGGAATAGGACCCGGTCCTTTTTGCGGAATGATGCTTGCTGATATGGGTGCAGATGTCATACGTATTGATCGTGCAGGCTCAGTGAAAGAGTTTGACGAGAACTCCCCACCGAACGACATAATCAGCAGGGGAAGAAAAAGCTTAGGGGTAGATCTCAAAAACCCACAAGGTAGAGAAACGGTTCTCAGATTGGTTGAGACATCCGACATTTTTTTTGAAGGCTTCAGACCAGGAGTAGCCGAGAGGTTAGGGGTAGGCCCAGATGACTGCCTTGAAAGAAACCCTGCCTTAGTTTATGGACGCATGACAGGTTGGGGGCAAGAAGGACCTTACGCAAATGCAGCTGGGCATGACATAAATTACATTTCATTAGCCGGCGTCTTAGCTCATATAGGAAGAAGCGAAAGTGGGCCAGTGCCACCATTAAATCTTGTAGGAGATTTCGGAGGAGGGGGCATGTATCTTGCTTTTGGAATGGTGTGCGCACTTATTGAAGCTAGAAAATCTGGACAAGGCCAAGTCGTTGATGCCGCGATGGTCGACGGTGCAGCAAGTCTCATGAGCTTCTTTTACGGGATGATGGAAACAGGTTTCCACCAACAGGGAAGAGGTGTGAATCTTCTCGATACTGGAGCCCATTTTTACGACGTTTACGAATGCTCAGACGGCGAGTGGATATCTCTAGGATCAATAGAGCCCCAGTTCTACCAAGAAATGCTAGAAAAATTAGAACTTGATCAAGAAGAATTCGCATTCCAACACGACCGAGAAAAATGGCCAGAATTAAAACAAAAAATGGCTGACTTGATAGTCACAAAAACCAGAGCAGAGTGGGATCAGTTACTTGCTGGTAGTGATGTTTGCTATGCCCCTGTTCTTTCTGCATACGAAGCAGTTGAACATCCTCACAATGTAGAAAGAAAAACATTCGTAGAAGTTGCAGGCGTAACCCAACCAGCGCCCGCTCCGCGATTCAGCCGAACACCAGGAAAAATTGAAAGACCGCCGGCGCACCCCGGTCAACACACCGAAGAGGTTCTAATCCAGTTCGGATTCAAAGAGGAAGAGATTACTGAACTGCGTAGCACCGGCGCTGTCTCCTAAAAGATTCCAATGTCAACAATAGTTTTTTTTCACGCTCACCCCGATGACGAAGCACTGTCTACAGCCGGAACAATGGCCCTATTGTCTGCATCTGAGAATCGTGTAATTCTTGTAGTCGCAACTCGCGGAGAAGAAGGGGAACCTGTCCCGGGAGTTCTAAAAGAAGGAGAACTCTTAGAGGAACGACGAACCGAAGAGCTCATCAAATCAGCGGATCTACTGGGAGTATCACGTGTCGAATTCCTGAACTACAGGGACAGTGGAATGATCGGTTCGCCCTCCACCTCCAACCCTGAGTGTTTTTGGCAAGCGCATGTTGAGGAAGCCAGTTTGCGATTAGCTGACCTTCTATGCGAGGAAACAGTTGATCTTTTGGTTATTTATGACCCGAATGGGGGATACGGGCATCCAGACCATATTCAGGTCCACAGGGTGGGAACTTTTTGGGCGGATCAGATTGGACTGAAAAATATCAGGTGGACGACCCTTAACAGGGATTCGATTAAGAAGACAATCGAACTAGCCATGGAAACAGCTCCAGATGAAGGTCTGGCTGGAATAGGTGACGATTTAGAGGAGAGGCGGCAACGAGTAGAAGAGGAATCTTTTGGTTCTGCCGAGTCTGAAATCACTCACGCTATAAATGTTTCCGATTTTATTGAAAAGAAAAGAGCAGCGATCTCAACTCATCGAAGTCAAATAGGTGAAGATTCATTTTTTTTACAGATTCCAAATGACCAGTTTGTTAATGTTTTCGGAACCGAATGGTTTATAAATCCAAAAGAAGCAAGAAAAGAGAATGAACCCTTTAAATCAAATCTGTTCAACTGACGAAGCAAATAACCAAACTAAGAGCTTCATGACAGACCGAACCTCTATTTGATGAATGTCCTAGCTTCCTTTCGAGGAACCCATGAAGTCATCGAATGGTTGATGGTCTTATTGAATGCATCGGCCGGCATCTGGTCTCTTCAAGCCCATAGAAACAAACTGTTTCGAGTGGCAGCACTCGCATGGCTAACAGCAATCGCCCAGATTATGGTTCTGGCCCACCTTTTTTCAGGCGTTGCATTAGCCTCGTCAGAAAATATCGAAGTCCCCAAGTTTCATTTGCTTTACTGGTCTGCTGCGGCTCTAAGCGTGGGAGTAATTTACGGTTACCGTAATCAATTAGAGAACCGGAGGTACCTGCTTTACGGGTTTGCTGGACTTTTCTTAATGGGACTAGGAATTCGATCGATGATCCTAGGGCCGATTTAATTCAGTTTCCCAAACCTATTCGAGATTTTAAATAATCGAGTTGAGAAGTCATCTCTTCGGGTAGTCGGTCACCAATAGTTTTTAGATGCTCTTCTATTAACGTAACTTCTTCACACCATGAATCTGAGTCAACTTCAAGAAGTCTTTGCATAGCTGAAACTTCCAGATCCAGCCCAGAGGTGTCAATACCGTCAATTTCAGGCACCAGACCCAAAGGAGTCTCAACAGCTTGAGCTGCTCCGTCCACACGATCTAAAATCCACTTAAGCACACGGCTGTTCTCGCCAAAACCTGGCCAAAGGAAACCACCATTTTCGTCTTTCCGAAACCAATTAACCCAAAATAATTTCGGTAACTTACTGGAATCAGTAGCTTTACCGATTTCTATCCAATGATTGATGTAATCGCCCACGTTATAACCCATAAAAGGCAGCATGGCAAAAGGATCAAACCGGACTTCACCAATTTTTCCAGCGGCTGCAGCGGTCTTTTCTGAACTCATAATTGAACCAAGGAAAACTCCGTGCTCCCAATCGCGTGCTTGTGTTACCAATGGAACATTCGAAGCGCGTCGACCTCCAAACATGATTGCCGAAATTGGTACTCCCTCCGGATCTTCCCACTCTGGGGCGATTGAAGGACATTGGCTTGCAGGTACGGTGAAACGTGCATTCGGGTGAGCGGCCGGTTCTTCAGACTCACTAGTCCAGTCACGCCCTTGCCAGTCGACAAGTGAGTCAGGTTTCTTTTCCGTCATCCTTTCCCACCAAACATCGTTGTTTTCGTCAAGTGCAACATTTGTAAAAATGGCATTTCCCCAAAGGGTTTTCATAGCGTTTTCATTAGTTGAATTAGAAGTCCCGGGGGCAACCCCAAAGAAACCTGCTTCAGGGTTGATGGCACGGAGCTGTCCATCAGGAGAGAATTTCATCCAAGCTATATCGTCTCCAATGGTCTCAACTTTCCAACCCGGAATAGTAGGAACCAGCATCGCCATGTTTGTTTTACCGCAAGCTGAGGGAAAAGCAGCAGCTATATAACGCTTTTCGCAGTCAGGAGGTGTGATTCCTAGAATGAGCATGTGTTCAGCCAGCCAGCCATCTTCACGAGCCATTGTTGAAGCGATGCGAAGGGCAAAGCACTTTTTACCCAATAGAGCATTCCCGCCATAACCGGACCCGTATGACCAAATTTCTCGAGTTTCGGGAAAGTGAGAGATGTAACGGACATCTTTATTACACGGCCAAGGGACATCTTCTTCATTTTCCTCAAGCGGGAATCCGACTGAGTGGACACATGGCACGAAGTCGCCATCACCCAGTTCATCCAGAACAGGACTTCCCATCCTTGTCATAATTTTCATACTTGCTACCACGTAGGGAGAGTCTGAGAGTTGAATACCTATATGTGAAATAGGTGAACCTATAGGTCCCATGCAAAAAGGAATCACGTACAGGGTTCTGCCTTTCATGCAACCCTGATAATGAGAGAGCATTTCTTCTTTTAGTTCATTAGGTTCACGCCAGTTATTTGTTGAACCAGCATCGATTTCTTCAACTGATGCTATGTAGGTGTCACTCTCAACACGTGCCACGTCATTAGGGTCTGATCTTGCTAAAAAACTGTTTGGTCGAAGTTCATCATTGAGCCGGATAAAGGTTCCGGAATCTACTAGCTCTTTAGTAAGTTTCTCGTATTCATCCTCAGAGCCATCGCACCAGTGGATTTGGGCAGGTTCAAAAATTTCTTCCCAGTGGNCGACCCAGTCGATCAGTGCTCTGTTTTGTGTTGGCGGATTTTCAGAACTCATATCAGTCTAAGTTGGGTGTACCCATATCTATTTCAGATCCAAGTTTTAAACCAGTTGCGTTATCATCCCCATCCAATTCGAAAACTACTCTTTGACCTTGACGAAGCATTCTAAATATTGAGCCTTCAAGAGCTCCATCTGCTATTTCGAATTCAACGAGATCAGAGTCGCGAACTATGAGGCCGTCACCAGTTCCTGGATCGTAAGACTTGACTACGCCTTGCAACTATTTTTCTCCTATCTAACTTTTGGAGGCTGNCGGGAGCCTAGCCCACTAAAAGAAAGCGGGTGAATAGTCCTGATCGTATGTGAGTATTCGGCGGTTCCAAACATAAAAATAAAAACTAATGCATCGAGGTCCTTTAAGTAGGTACTATCGCAGTTATGGCGTTAGAAACTTTAGATTCAAAGAACCTTGCAAACTTGATGTATTGCTTTCGTGATGCCCTCCAAGACCACAAAGAAAGCCTCAATTCTTTAAACGTCTATCCGGTGCCAGATGGTGATACAGGTTCTAATATGGCCGCCACTCTTAATTCAGTGGTATCTGAGATCGAGTCTTTGGAAGAAAATCTTGAACTAGAAAATATTGTCGAAGCCATCTCACATGGTTCTCTCATGGGGGCTCGGGGAAATTCAGGTGTAATTATTTCTCAAATCCTCAGAGGTTTTGTTTCTGAAATAAAAANTGCATCGAGAAAAACTGTCGATGCGAATTTGTTCTCTGAAGCTCTTAACACAGCAGCAACAGCAGCTTACGAAGCGGTCGGGAATCCAGTTGAAGGAACTATTCTGACTGTTGTAAGAGAAACAGCAGAAGCGGCAGAAAAGGCCGTATCAGAGGAATCTGAGCTGTTGCCAGTTGCGGAAATAGCACGAGAAGCAGCTAAACGTTCCTTGGATTCAACACCTGAACTTTTACCAGTTTTAGCCAGAGCAGGAGTTGTTGATGCTGGCGGAAGCGGATTCCTGCTTATGCTGGATTCACTTTTACACGTACTCGATGACCGCCCAATGCCTGAACCGGAGGTCGTCACAGTTTCTGTGGATGCCTTAATTCTTGATGTGCATGATGAGACGAGCAACAGCGGAACCAGGTATGAAGTGATGTACTTTTTAGAAGCGCCAGATGACTTGATATCCGATTTCAAAAAAGCTTGGTCAGGAATAGGGGATTCTATAGTTGTAGTTGGNGGTGAAAATATTTGGAATTGTCATGTTCACACAAACAATATCGGTGCAGCTGTTGAAGCTGGGATCTCCGTTGGCAGACCATATGACATTCGAGTAACCGACTTATTTGAAGAAGTTGCAGAAAACCATCATGATCATGAAATTGCAGACCCGGTCGGGTGTTCTGTTATCGCGGTTGCAAATGGTGACGGAATAGGTGAAATTTTCCGATCTCTGGGAGCCACCCGCATAGTTAATGGAGGGCAATCAATGAATCCGTCAACCGCAGATCTGCTGGAAGCAGCAGAAGCCACCGCTTCGGAACACGTAATAATCTTGCCTAACAATTCAAATATCGTTGCAGTGGCAGAGCAAGTAGATTCACAAACTTCAAAAACGGTTCGTGTGGTTGAGACCCACGCCGTTACAGAAGGTTTTGCATCGTTGCTTGGCTATGACCCGGAAGCAACTTCAGAGAAAAATCAAACAGGTATGTCTCAGGCTTCACAAATGGTTGAATCAGGAGAAATAACCACAGCCGTTAGCGAGTCGACAAGCGAAATCGGCGAAATAAAAAAGGGAGATTTCCTGGGNCTGCAAAAAGGAAAAGTAACNGTGATTGCTGAAAACATTGTCGAAGCTACCAATAATCTTTTAAAGGAAATGATTAGTGACGAACATGAAATCGTAACCCTTGTCGCAGGAGAAGATTCCAATGAAAAAGAAACAGATGAAATAGTCGCATGGGTTAATNCTGAATATGAAGAGCTTGAAGTTGAAGTTCATGAAGGCGGACAGCCTTTATACCCGTACTACATAGGTGTCGAATAGGTGATTAGGTGTCGGATCCCGGCGTCGCTCTAAAAGAGTTAGAGGACCGCCCTTTAACTGATCTTAATGGTGTTGGGGAGCAAACTTCTGCGTCTTTAAGCAAGGTGGGCATAAATACAATTTTCGATTTGATCAGCTATTACCCACGTCGTTATATAGATCGAAGCAAAGAGGCGACCGTGGACTCTCTTCAACCAGGTGAAGAAGGTATGGTTCTCGTCAATATTGAAAAAGTTAGAAGCAGGCGAATGCGCTCCAGGAAGACTCTCGTTGAGGTTACTGCTTCTGATGCAACTGGTTCCTTGAAGTTAGTTTTCTTCAATCAGCCATGGCGAGAAAAACAATTAAATCAGGGCAGAGATGCTGTTGTTTTCGGAAAGACAGATATTTATCAAGGGCAACTGCAGATGACCAATCCAATTGTTGATCTTGTTGGTGACAGAACAGGCAGGATTGTAGCGGTTTACCCTCAGTCAGGAGTTGCAAAACTACATAGTTGGGATGTTGATCGACTTGTTGCTGAAGCTCTTCGAAGAGTTATGAAAGTAAGAGGTTTTGCAGACCCTGTTCCTTCGGAAATACTCAAAAAATACAGACTGGTTGATCGTTCAGCGGCTTATAAAGGGATCCATCGACCTGATTCAATGAGTGAGGTAGCTGAGGCAAGAAGAAGGCTTGTATTCGATGAGCTTTTCAGGATTCAACTTGAGTTATTGCAGAGAAAAAAAATAATTGAAAAAACCTCAATCGGAATTAAGCATTCGAACGAAGATAANTTGACGGNGTCTTTTTTGGAAAANCTTTCTTTTGAGCTNACTGACGCTCAAAGACGAGTGANGGATGAAATACATGAAGATTTACAAAAAGAAATTCCGATGCATCGGTTACTCCAAGGAGATGTGGGTTCAGGGAAAACTATCGTCGCTGTTTTTACACTTCTAAAAGCGGTACAAGGAGGCCATCAAGGTGCTTTAATGGCGCCTACGGAAGTGCTTGCGGAACAACACTATTTAGGTATTTCAAAATTGTTAGGCGACTTAATCGTTGGGGATTCAACCACGCTTCTCGGCGATAGACCTTTACAGGTTGACCTTTTAACNAATCGAACATCTTCAGTTGACCGAAAGAGAATAAATCGTGGACTTGAAGATGGAACCGTCGACTTCATTATCGGAACCCATTCTTTGATACAGGAAAGCGTTTCTTTTAATTCCTTAGGAGCTGTAGTGATAGATGANCAACACAGGTTCGGGGTTGAACAGCGCGCAGCTTTAAAAGAAAAGAATAGAGATGGAAGAGTTCCTGACGTTTTAGTAATGACAGCAACTCCAATACCGCGAACTGCAGCAATGACCGTTTACGGAGATCTTGATGTGTCAGTTCTAGATGAGTTNCCACCAGGGCGTATACCAATAATCACGAGATGGGAAGCNGATGATGCGACGATTTGGGAGGCTGTAAAAGAAGAGGTGAACAGCGGTCGACAAGCGTATGTTGTTTGCCCNCTAATAGAAGATTCTGAAAAATTAGAAGTCCATTCAGCCGAAGAGGTCTACAAAGATCTAAGCGACGGCCCCTTAAAAGATTTTCAACTGGGATTACTTCATGGACGCCTAGACAAAGAAAGCAAAGAAGAAACAATGAACTCTTTCAGATCAGGCAAAATCGATGTGTTGGTGGCGACCACTGTTATAGAGGTGGGCGTCGATGTGCCGAATGCTTCTATTGTGGTCATTTTGGATGCTGCTCGCTTCGGAATGGCTCAACTNCATCAACTACGCGGAAGAGTAGGGAGAGGCGAACACCCAAGTCAATGTCTTCTTGTTGGTGAAGCCACAACGAAAGAAGCGGAAGAGAGAATAAAAGCTATGGTCCGCACTACTGATGGCTTTGAACTGGCCGAAGTGGACCTTGAACTAAGAGGCGAAGGAACAGTGATGGGGGAAAGGCAAAAAGGTCGAAATGACTTGCGTCTAGCTTCACTTCGCCGAGACAAAGAATGGGTTGAAATCGCAAGAACGGAAGCCTCGGAGATTCTAATGGAACGAGACCTTGCTTCCATCAAAGAACTAGCCGAAGAAGTTACTCTTTTTCTAGGTGAATCTGAGGCAGACTATCTTCTTAAGTCGTGAAAGGAAAATGCCAATGAACAGCCCTCAAACCCGTATTGCGAACCCTAAACAATATCCAGATGCAGTCGCTTCTCTAACAGAGGCATTTCTGGAAGACCCTGTTCTGTCATATTTATTCGAAGACGAAGAATATAGACCTCTGTTACTTTCAGCTTTTTTTGCAAACCGCCTGGCATCTAGAACAGAAACTGACCTGTTACTGCTTCCTTCCGGATATGAAAAATCGGCAGCCGCTCTATGGGAGAAACCCGACAAAGACTCTGAAAACGATTCTTCCTTTTCGGGAGCCATTGCTGCAGCGGTCACCGTGCTGGGCGAACAATGGATAAGTGATCGACTTGTCAATTTGGGCCCTCTATTTGAAGTCAAACCTGAAACAAAACATTGGTACTTGTCCTTCATAGGAACGCGCCCTGAAGCACGCGGTAAAGGTTTAGCTTCTGCCCTTATAACTGAAATTACTGAAACTTGTGATAAGGATAAAATTCCCGCTTATCTAGAATCCAGTAATCCTGAAAATGTAGCACTTTATGAAAAGCATGGCTTTGAAGTCACTGGTGAAGTCACCTTGAAGAATGGTCCAATAGTTCCACTAATGTGGAGGGAACCTTCATTTGAATAAGGAAAGAAGGTTCGCCTTGCCTTTTGAGTTTTTGGAAGTTTGAGAATATGAGAGTAGTAGCTGGGATAGTAAGAGGTACACGTCTATCAGCTCCAAAAGGTTTAGATATAAGACCCACTTCTGACAGAGCGAAGGAAGCAATTTTTAATTCTTTACACAGCCGTTCCATAATCGAAGAAGCTGAAGTCCTCGACCTTTTCGCTGGTACAGGTGCTTTAGGTATAGAAGCTCTCTCACGTGGAGCTAAAAAAGCGACATTTATCGATAAATCATCTGAAAGTTTAGAACTGGTAAAAGAAAACTTAAAAAAAACAGGATTTGAAAAAAAAGCAGAAATCGTCAAAGAGGATTCAGTGAACTGGTTGCAAAAAAATTCAAAACCTTTGGATTTGGTGCTTTTAGACCCCCCTTATGGCTTTGAGAATTGGCCTAAGCTCTTAGACATACTCTTTCAAAAACAACCTGAAATCGTAGTAATCGAATCGAATAGAGAAATAGATCCAGGTCCTAAGTGGCATGTTGACTCCATACGCCAGTATGGGAGTAGCGTAGTAGTAATAATCGACCCAAATAAATAATGTACTTATTAGCTTTTAGTCAACGATTTGGCAGTGAATGTCAGGGGGTTTATTAAAAATGGCTTGTGTCTTATATCCAGGATCTTTCGACCCAATACACAACGGACATGTTGAGCTTGCAGAAATAGCTTCTGGCCTCTTTGATGAAGTAGTTGTAGCTGCTTTAGTCAACCCATCAAAAGGTGATGGCTTATTCGACTTGGAAGAACGAATGTTTTTGATAGGAGAGAGTCTCAAACATCTTCCAAACGTCCGAACGACAAAGTTCAACGGACTGGTGGTCGATTTAGCAACAGAGGTAGGAGCCGACTTCATAATAAAAGGCCTCAGGGCTGTTTCTGATTTCGAATCTGAACTACAAATGGCTCAAATGAATACCGCTCTCTCTGGAGTGCAAACCTTGTTCCTGCCTTCAGCTTCACGAAGCTCATTTTTGGCTTCAAGACTTATTCGCGAAGTGATAAAACTCGGTGGAGATGTGTCCCAAATGGTTCCTGAATTGGTGCAAAAACATTTAGAAGGAAAGTCTTAATTTTGGACGACTCAGTATTCCCCGACCCCACTCCAACGACTCCGGATCCCTACAGGCCACCTCAGGTAGAAGCCATCTTCCGTCAGATTCGAGAACTCGTGGCTTCAGCTAGACCCATGCCATTGTCCTCCTCATCGATGGTCAACCAAGAAGAACTTTTAGCAATGGTAGACGAAGCCATATCAAGACTCCCAGAAGAGGTAAGAGCAGCGAGGTGGCTCCTGAAGGAACGAGAAGAATTTTTGACAAAAGTAAGACGCGAAGGTGATGAAATCCTCGAATTGGCCAGAGCAAGAGCGGAAAGACTTGTACAAAGAACGGAAGTTGTCAGAAACGCCGAGATGAGAGCACGCCAGATGGTTGAGGCTGCACGAGAAGAAACTATTCGAATGAGAAGACAAACCGAAGAATACTGCGATCAAAAACTTGGCAGTTTTGAAAGGATCCTAGCGACGACAAAAGATACTGTCACGGCAGGCCGTCTTCGTCTTCAGGAGACAGAACTGGATCGAGAAAAAGAGAGATTGATAGCAGAAGAAATAGAAGCTAAAGGCCCATCGGATTCCCAGTCAGAAACTTTTCTTTTTGACCAAGATGACGCTGACCGCTAGTGAACACTGAAATACAAAACCTTCGCATACCTTTAACAGCTATTCGACGAGGAGGTGGGAAACCACGAGAAATTTCTCTTATAACCTCTCTTGGTGACCTACAAATAGGCCTTTCAAAGATTAATGATGGAAAAGTTGAGGTTAATCTCGAATTAATTCCTGATGGGAACAAAATCAATGCACAAGGTCTACTTCTTGCTGAATGGGCCGCAGAGTGTCGTAGGTGTCTTGAACCTATTAAAGGAGAATTGAAGCTAAATGTCAGTGAAAATTTCGTCGAAGAAGGAAAAACATTTGACGATGAAGGAATTGAAGTAAGTGAGAAAGCAGATGTCTATTTCTTCGATGAATTGGATCTTAATTTGGAACCTTTGATAAGAGACGCTGTTCTTCTGGCTTTGCCTTTATCACCTTTATGTGACCCCTCTTGTCAGGGTTCTGAGCCGGAGGAGTTTCCAGTGGTAGAAGATGGGGCAAACTTGCTAAATGAAGAAAAAGGTGATCCAAGGTGGGCGGTTCTAGACCGTTTGAAGGAATAATCAAGCTAAAGAAGCCAAATAGAATCCTGAATCTGGTATCAGTTCACTCACGGTTGCGCTAGCCTAAGTTTGCTCCCAAAGGCAGAGCAAAATAGCAAAACTCAAGGAAAAGCAGTCATGGCTGTCCCAAAGAAAAAAACTTCAAAGGCAAAAGGTAGAAGCAGAAGAGCGTCAGCTTGGCCTATACGACAATCAGCTCGGAGTCTCTGCGAGCGCTGCGGATCCATCAAAAGGCCTCATCGGATTTGCTCTAATTGCGGTTGGTACGCCGGAAGACAGGTTATTGACGTTGATTAAAAATTGTGAACCCATTCACGGTTTTACAAAACGTTTAATAAAAGGTTAAAGGAATCTAAATTGCTCCCTGTTGCAGTTGACGCTATGGGCGGTGACAACGCTCCGCACGAAATCATCGCTGGGGCTCAAAAGGCCATAGACGATCATGGAATCCCTGTCTTGCTAGTTGGGAAACCTGAAGTGTTGGAAGAGATTACGGAAATTCCAATTCTGCCAGCATCAGAAGTTATCGAAATGGATGCAGAAGCGGGATCAAGTGTTCGACAAATGAAGGACTCTTCTCTCGTGCGAGCAGCAGAAGCAGTAAGAGACGGAGCAGCTTCTGCGATGGTGAGCGCCGGGAACACCGGAGCAACAATGGCTAGCGCATTATTGAGAATGGGTCGTATAAAAAATATTGCTCGTCCAGCGATTGCTACTTTATTGCCGTCACCTGGCGGAACTCCGACTGTCCTTTTGGACTCAGGGGCAAATTCTGAATGCAATTCGGAATGGTTGCTTCAATTCGGTCAAATGGGTGCAGTTTTTGCACAGCACAGACTTGACATAAAGGAACCACGTGTAGCCCTGCTTTCTATTGGTGAAGAACCCGGGAAAGGTAGCCCTTTGATCAAAGAGTCTTTCGAGAGTTTCTCAACAGCTCAATTCAACGGGGGCTCTTTTGTCGGCAATATAGAAGGAAGAGACCTACTTACTGACACTGCTGACGTAGCAGTAACGGATGGCTTTACAGGAAATGTTGCTTTAAAGACAATCGAAGGAACTATGAAGACATTCTTTTCAACAATGCTGGAAAAAATGACTTCACGACCAGAAGCAACATCAGCTTTGGAAATCTTAGGACCTGAACTTGATGAATTATTTAAGCTCTTCCATCCAGATACCTATGGAGGGGCAATGCTCCTTGGAGTGAAAGGGGTCTGCATAATTAGTCATGGTTCTTCAGGAGCCTTAGCTATTGAAAACGCTATAAAAGTCGCTGCTGAAATGGATGATGCGAACATAGTCGAAAGCTTGAGATCATCTTTCAGCTAATTTGAATGAATTTTGATAGATATGATCCCACGAGCTTATAACTTGACACTCGGCTAGGATGAGTACACGCTGGAGAAATCACCAGCCAAAAGCAAGGAGTTCTTTTGCCCGCAGAAACCCATATGGAAGGCGCCCCAATCGAGCGCGACGAGGTCTTAGATCTTGTGAGAGAACGTTTAGCAGATATTCTTGAAATAGATCCTTCTGGTATTGCAGAAGGCGCTTCATTCGCTGACGACCTTGGAGCAGATTCTCTTGCTTTAATTGAACTAGTGGAAGCTTTAGAAGAGGAATTAAGCGAACGTTCTTCCGGTTTCAGGATCGACGATGATGATCTGGAAGACCTTAGAACAGTGCGAGATGCCGTCGATTATGTCGTCTCTCGTTTCAACTAATCCGGAACTCGGAAAACAGCCAGTCCTTGAAAAAGAGACTCGACTGAAACTCGAAGAAGGAATCGGCTATAAATTTAATGACATTGAGATTTTGTCTAATGCATTAAGACATAGGTCCTGGTGCTCAGAAAATAAGGGAAATTCTAATGAAAGACTTGAATTTCTCGGAGATGCTGTCTTGGGGTTACTGGTAGCAAAAAATATATTTGAAAACTATCCAGATAAACCGGAAGGGGATCTCGCAAAAATCAGATCCGGAGTGGTCAGTTCACAAGCTCTTTATGAAGTCGCTCAAGAAATTCATCTCGGCGATGCAATTGCTTTAGGCATAGGTGAAGAGTCAGCACAGGGACGTCAAAAAGAATCCATTCTTGCAGATTCTTTTGAAGCGCTTTTGGGTGCGGTTTTCTTAGATGGAGGAATAGAAACCGCAAAATTAGTAATAGAAAAATTGTTTTCTGAAAAAATTGCTTTAACAGCATTGGAACCAGGTTTGATGGACTATAAAACCCGATTGCAGGAGTTGACAGTGCAAATATCAGAACAAGCACCAATTTATTTCGTTGATGCTGATGGGCCTGACCATGAAAAACGCTTTTGTGCGACGGTTGAGATAGGTGCTCACAGGTTCGGCCCAACTTATGGGACTTCTAAGAAGAAAGCTGAGCAAGAAGCAGCGAATCTGGCGTACAGTTTTTTTGAATTTGAAGAGAAAGGGGAAAAAATTGGGTCTCCCTCTAGAACTCCCAGAGATTGAAACGATTAGACGTGATCTTGATCGTGAAATAGGAGGAAAAAAGATTAAAGCAGTTGATATTTCCTTATTCGCTATTATTGAAGGTTCCAAAAATAAGAAGGCATTCAACTCAGAACTAGTCGGCACAAAACTGGGTTCAGTAGAGCGAAAAGGCCTTTACATAATGACCGAATTAGACAATAAAAAACTTCTTTTCATAAAGCTTGGAGTTGGAGCGTCATTAAGAAGACATGCCACGAAAGCTGCCACTGATAAAGACACCGTTTTGAAAATCACCTTCACAGTAGGAGGTCAGTTAAGGCTTGTAGACCCTGAAGAAAGCTCGAAAGTCAGCGTATTTTCATTAGTCGATCTAGAAGACCCGGAATTCGTCGAAGAGAAATTCCCAGAGTTCAAACTGATGGGAATGGATCCAGCCGTAGAACCAGAACCATGGACTGAATTCGCAAAACGNGTGCTGAGAGAAGGAGANTCGACTGACTTGAAGTCTCTTTTGTGTGACGAATCAGTAGTTGTAGGAGTTGGCGACATTTACNGTGACGAAATTCTTTTTCATGCAGGGTTACGTCATGACAGACAAAGTGACTCTCTCTCCATACAAGAGGTCAGGCGCCTTTACCGTTCAGTGGTTGAGGTGGTCGTAGAAGCAGTCAAATACCGTGGAACTTCAATCGAAGAAAGGCAATTCGTCGACGTCTTCGGAGAACCTGGTGGATTCGCTGAGCATTTAGCAGTTTATGAAAGAGAAGGTTTGTTCAGCCCTACAAGTAAAAAACCAGTTCAAAAAGTAAAACACAAAGGTCGTTGGACATTTTTTTGTGAAACTCAAGTTTAAATCTTTAGAGCCACAAAACTAAAATTTTTTCTGAATGAAACCAAGAGCCTTTGCTTACTGACTATGGTCGCGTAAGTGTTCTTGAAACGTCTAACTATAAAAGGCTTTAAGTCTTTCGCTGACTCAGCGACACTTGACCTTGAGCCAGGTGTAACTGCTGTTGTTGGGCCAAATGGAAGCGGTAAATCCAATGTTGTAGATGCCATCGCATGGGTTTTAGGAGCACAGGCTCCGAGTGCAGTCAGATCACAACGAATGGATGATGTGATTTTTGCTGGCACAACTGACAGAAGTGCTCTTGGAAGAGCGGAGGTATCACTAACAATCGACAATTCTGATAGCAGCCTTGCTTTAGATTTTCCAGAAATTACTATCACAAGAACTCTTTTTAGAAGCGGAGAAAGTGAATATTCACTTAACGGTTCACCTTGCAGACTGCTTGATNTCCAAGAGTTGCTTTCAGATGTCGGNGTCGGACGACAACAACACGTAATTATCTCACAAGGCCAAATAGACGCGGTTTTAAATGCACGAGAAGAAGATCGCCGTTCCATAATCGAAGACGCTACAGGAATATTGAAATTCCGAAAGAGGAAAGAAAAAGCAGAAAGACGACTTGATTCAACAGGTTCGAACCTTGACCGACTTGGTGATATGCAGCGTGAAGTGAAAAGACAACTAAAACCATTAGAAAGACAAGCAGAAGCAGCGAGAAAACATGGCAATTTCTTAGAAGAGTTAAAATCTCTTCGCCTGTTTCGATTTAGTAAAGAATTTAACGAATTGAAAGGCTTGGCTTCAAGCGAGTCAGAGAGACGAGCAGATCTAGCCAAACAGGAAACTCAGAGCGTTAGTGAGCTACAACGCTTCGAAACTAAAATTTCAACAGCTGAAAGTGAGTTAGCTTCGCGAGGAGAGGACGATTTGGGCGACCAATTAGTTCGTTTTGAGGCTCTTAGAGAACGAACTCGAGGTCTTAAAGCAGTTTTAGTNGAACGCCAAAAAGGAATAGAACGAGATCGTGACACTCTCGTGTCATCAGAAGTAATAGCTGGGCTAGAGGTTGAATTGATTAAAGCAAAAAAAGAAGAGGAAAGTTTNACCAAAGAGGAAGAATTGCTTTTTCCCGAGATTAAAACCTTGAAACAACTAGAAGAAGAATTAACAGCTGATTGGACAACGTTTAAAACTGATTGGGCTGACGGGGTTCCTGTAATAGGAGGCCGAGCTTCGGAGATACGAGGTGAATTAGGTGTTCTAAAAGCTTCCGTTGATCAAAAAGAGTCGGAAAAAAATCGCTTCCAAGCAAAGTTGGATGAATTTAAGCAACCAGAAATAGAAATCAACGAAAAATTAAGCTCACTAATTGACGATCTGAGTTCAGTAAGACAAGAAAATGAGGCTTTAACAGGAAGGATCACTAACGATCAAGAAGAAGTAAAGAGACAAAGAGACATCCGCAATTCTGCATGGGAAGAATTAGTCGAAGCAAAAGCAAATTTAAGAGGTACGCGAATAGAGATAGAGGCTTTGACTCAAGCAATCAACAGTATCGGTCAGACATCGACAGATGAGCAGACAGTGACAAGCAACGGGAGTTTAGGGTTTTTGAGAGATTCAATTGAAATCGAGACTGGCTTCGAAAAGGCTTTTGAATCTGCAGTTGGAGATTTTTTTTCTACGATTATTTTCGATACAAAAGAAAATGCAATAGAAGCGTTAAGCAATATTGACGTGAAAACAAGATCAGCGTCAGTGCTAGCTATTGACACNCGGTTTGCAGAATTACACTTGGTAGATGCTGAAAATCCACTTCGTAGACATGTCAATTCAACGAATGAAACCCTTAACTCGTTTCTAGACCAACTTCTTGCCAATGTGATAGTCCATGAAGGTGATCTTCACCAGATAGTTGAAATTGTTGTAAACAATCCTGAAATCACAGTTGTGAATAAGAGTGGAGACAGGTTTGGTTCTCTTGGATGGAGAGTCGGCCAAAAAGACCAAGGGGACATAAAGAACATCTTGACAGATGCTGAAAATCGTCTCTCTACAGAAGAGAGAAAGGTGGGAGAAAAACAACTCCTTNTTTCCAAAACTGAAGCACAAATCAAAGAGATTGAAACTCACTTAGAAGAAACACAAAAAAAGTTTGAAGAATGTGGACGTAGTGAGTCGTCGTTATCTGAGGCACTTCAGAAAATTAAAGTTGAACAAAAAGCCAATGATGTAGAAAATCAAGTAATCCAAGACCGAATCATTGAAAATGATCAGCGAATCAAGAATGAGAAACGTCAAATTACTGAATTGCAAATCCGTTTAGAAGAACTAGAGGAAGCAGAAAAAACGTCAGTTCAGGCCGCTCAGAGAATGACAGATGAAAGAAGTCGGCTTGAAAGTAGATCTGCTGAAACTGCTGCTCGACGGACAGAATGCGAAGTAAGGTCTGCCGATATTCAGGGGAGATTAGCTGTTGTAAAAGCCAGGGTGAGTGAACTCGATGCGCGATTAGAAAGACTTTCTGGGGAAAGAAAAGAAGTGAGTAATCGAAGCGAAATAATTGAAAAGAAAGAAAAAGCTACAGCCTTCTTAATTGACTCACTTGACAGCAGAACTGAAACTATAGAACAGCGTTTAGAAGACTTGAGAATGCATAGAAGAGACAAGTCTGATCGTGTCCGTGAGATAACTTCACAATTAGATGAGCTTCGATCAGCACGCAGAAAAAGAGAAGATGAGATAAGAACTTTAAGAGATGAACAGTCTCGCTTAGAAATAGAAAGAGCTGAGACTCGATTAAAATTAGAGAATTTGACCGAGATGATGAGATCTGAATTTGACAGAGAACCCAGTTCAGTCGGTGAACTGTCAACTCCAGAATTACCCGAAGGGTTAAGCGTTTCTGAACGAATAGCTGAACTTGAGAGAGAATTGAAACTCATAGGACCAATAAATCCTTTAGCCTTGCACGAATTCGATGATCTAAAAGAACGCTATGAATTTCTCGAGGAACAACTTGAAGATGTCAGATCAACTAGAAAAGAACTCCGAAAGGTCATTCGTTCTATTGATATTGAAATAAAAGAAGTTTTTGCTTCAGCATTTGCTGAAGTGACAACTAATTTCAGCGATTTATTTGAGGTCCTATTTCCGGGAGGACGCGGAAAATTATCTTTAACTGATCCGGAAAATCTTTTGGATACAGGAATAGATATTGAGGCCCGACCATCAGGAAAAAATGTGAAAAAACTTTCTCTACTCTCTGGAGGCGAAAGATCTTTAACAGCCCTCGCCTTCCTTTTTGCAGTTTTCCGAAGCCGACCTTCACCTTTCTATGTAATGGACGAAGTTGAAGCTGCGTTGGATGATGTAAATCTTTTCCGTTTTCTTGGATTAGTCGACCAGTTCCGTAATGAATCTCAACTTCTAATAGTTTCACATCAAAAGAGAACCATGGAAGCGGCAGATTGCCTTTATGGGGTTTCCATGGCCTCAGGTGGTTCTTCAAAAGTTGTCAGCGAAAGAGTTGAGGCAACGCGTTCAGCGGAACGCCTTGGCATGCTGGCTAGCTAGAAATAGCCACGCCGATTACCCCACATTTGCTAGTCAAGGTAGCGTCAAAGTGTGCGCATTCTAGTAGTTGATGATGAACCAGATCTAGTAGCAGCTTTAGCGCGTGGACTAAAGCGAGAAGGTTATGCAGTAGATACGGCGACAAGTGGTGAAGAAGCTTTAGCAAAAGCATCTTGGAATCCATACGATTTGGTTTGTTTAGATCTGAACATGCCTGATTTAGATGGTCTAGAGGTATGCAACTCGCTCAGAACATCGTCGTTTCAGGGGATTACTCCACGAGTGTTGATGCTAACGGCTAGAGACACTATTGAAGATCGGATTCAAGGTTTAGATGTAGGTGCCGATGACTACTTAGTTAAACCTTTTTCTTTTGATGAACTGGCTGCAAGAGTTCGATCATTATTACGACGTGACTCTGGAGGGACAGGCTCTGTCATAGAAATAGGTCCACTGATGGTCGACACTTCTAGACATATCGCTAGAAGAGGTGAAAGGTTTCTTGAACTAACTTCAAAGGAATTCACACTATTGCGATACTTCATGGCGAAACCAGGTCAAGTAATTTCCCAATCAGAGTTACTGGATCATGTATGGGATGAGCACGCTGACCCTGTTACTAACACAGTGCGGGTAACAGTAGGAACTTTGAGACGGAAAATATCAGTTGACGATGAAATCGATTTAATAGAAACAGTTGTCGGTAGCGGTTACCGGTTATTGGAAGATCCACTTCTAGAAACTTTAGAGAAGTAGGTCTAAGCATTGAATTCAAAAGAAAGAACCCAAAGGCTCGGGAGTATTAGAACACGAATAGCTTTGCTTTACTCTGTACTCCTATTCGGGTTGGCTTCAATAGTTTTAGGCGTTATATATCTTTCGTTTTCGCAGTCACTTTCAGATGAGGAGATCTCACAGCAAAACATCGAGATTAGACAAGACGAGTTGCAAAAAGGTGAATCTAGTCAATCTGAAGAGATTCAAGAATTCATACTGTTTGAAGAAAAAGTTAATCAAAATGCGGTTGAACAATTACGCAACTACATATTTCTAGCTCTCGCTGGGCTTTTACTTATAAGCCTTACAGTTGGCTGGTATGTAGCAGGAATAGTTTTGAAGCCTATAAAACACATTACTTTTGCAGCACGTGAAATATCAGCCACTGATTTGTCGAAAAGAATCGATTTAAGGGGACCTGCAGATGAGCTACGCGACCTGGCGGACACTTTCGATGACATGCTTGAAAGACTTGATAGAGCTTTTCGGGACCAACGCGAATTCGTTGAAGAAGCAGCACATGAATTGCGAAACCCGTTGGCTGTTCTGAGGGCAAATTTGGAAGTTGTAATAGCAGACCCAAATTCAACAATCGAGGATTTTGTTACAGCAGCCGAGGTGGCAAGTCGGGCATCAGACCGGATGGGAAAGCTCGTAGACGATCTACTTCTTTACGCACACCACGAACGACCAGATTTGCAACGAACCGATTTAGACTTATCGGAACTAGTCATTAACACTGTTCAAGATTTTCAAGCAGAAGCAAAGTCATCAGGAGTCTTACTCGAGAGTGAGTGTGACTCAAATTTGAAAGTTGTAGGTGACTCTTCAGCGCTGAGACGTGCTTTTGCCAATATTCTAAGCAACTCCATTCGGGTATCTGAAAAAGGTAAACACATTTATGTAAAAGCTGGGAGTGATAAAGAGATGGTTTGGATCTCTGTTCGTGACGAAGGGCTGGGACTGGAACCTGAAGATTCTGAGAAAGTTTTCGACCGGTTTTGGAAAGCTGATGAGATATCAGCTCGAGAAGCTGGTCGTTCGGGTCTTGGCTTGGCAATAGTGAAAACAATTGTTGAAAGCCATGGCGGCAGGAGCACCGTTCGCTCAACTAAGGGTGTGGGTTCTACTTTTACGATTTGGCTGCCCAGATTGATAAAAGGATGAAATATTAAGCTCTTTTTGACTTCAGAGATAATAGATTTACTTCATGGAAGAAGATTTAGAACCTTTTACAGAAGATGAAACGAATGAATCAGAACCTCATAGTTTTGAGCAAAATGAACAAACGTTTCCAGATTTGTTGCCTGGACCTGTAATCTCAGATCAAAAAAGTATGAGAAAAATTGGATTGTTATTTCTTGTTGCAGGTTTATTTATAGTTCTCTTAACCGGAGCGGTTATTTTTAGTTGGGTGATAAGTGGAGACGACAGTGAAGTCTCGTCGGTAAATTTGGCATCGAGTCAAATCGTTGCAGTTCAAGAACTGATGGAGGCACTTGTTAATAATTCTTCAGAGTTAACTGAAAGTGAAGTAGCAGCGATTATTGCAGAAATGACTTTGTCTAATTCAGAAGTCGAACCTGTAGTAGCAGTAGCAGACGCAGTTTCTCGTTCAGTAGTAATAGTTCGTTCTGAAACAGGACAGGGGTCGGGAATAGCTTTAGACGATGAAGGTCGAGTAGTCACTAATGCCCATGTTTTGGAAGATTCTGAGACACTTCAAGTGCTTCTGCCTAGCGGAAGAATGGTGGAAGCTAGAGTCATCGGTTCAGACATCAGGCGCGACGTGGCAGTTATTGAACTTGCAGATGTCGATAATAGTTTGACGCCCGCACGGTTTGCTTCGAGTCAAAATCTGCGTGTGGGACAATTAGCTGTAGCAGTCGGCAGTCCTTTTGAATTGAATCAAACAGTTACAGCCGGAATAGTAAGTGCGATTGGACGAGTGGAACCTTCGTACGGTTGTGAAATAGCGGGAACGATGAGCGCTGAGTGCGCAGGGGTCGCAATGATACAAACTGACGCCCCTATTAACCCAGGTAATTCGGGAGGACCACTTGCTGATAGAAACGGACATGTAATAGGGATGAACACTTCAATAAGAACAGAGGGTTTTTTGTCAGCAAACGTCGGAGTTGGTTTCGCCATACCTAGTGACACTGTCTTGCTTGTGGCGCAACGTTTAATTTCCGGAGAACCTATAGGAACTGCTTTTCTGGGAATACTTGGAGAGACGCCCACAGACGGAAGGGCAGGGGCGTTGATAATAGAAGTTCAGGAATCCTCACCGGCGCATAAAGCAGGATTGGAAGTAGGGGACTTAATTGTTCGTGTGGATAGGCGACCAATTCTGAATATGCAAGCTTTAAGGGCTGATATCCAACTTCGACTTCCAGGTGATGAGGTTACGCTTGAGTATATAAGGGGAGAAAAAATTTCAGAAGCCGTTGTTCGTCTTGCGTCATTAGATGATGAGTATCAGTAGGAAGGGTTACCGTCCTGTCGTGGACCCTGGCGAAGTTTTGGTTCTGACCGGCCCTCCGGCAGCTGGTAAGAGCACTGTCGCTGCACTCATCGCCGACCGGTGGGACCTGAGTGTCCACCTTCGGGCGGATTACTTCTTGGAGGAGTTCATTAGGAGCGGCTACCAGAGGCCTTGGCGGTCAGAATCACATGAGCAGAACACCACTGTCATGAGAGCCGTTACAGCGGCCACTGCCGAATACGCAAAGGGCGGGTACTTGGTCGTGGTAGATGGAATCGTCGGCCCCTGGTTCGTGAACTTAGTCGCGGATCATTTTCTCAACCACGGGATTATCTGGCATTACGTCATCCTCCTGCCAACCAGTGATGTGTGTTTCGAAAGAAACCGAGCACGTTCGGTTGAGGAGCAGGTCGAACGTGAGGTCCTCGACAAGATGTACGGCGAGTTCACCTCCCGTCTCGACGGGTACGAGAAGTATGTCGTCGATTCCACCCACCTGAATGCAGGACAGACCGCTGAGGCTGTCTACAAGAAGATGGAAGTGGGCGACCTACGCGTTAGGTGAGGACGAGATGCTTGAATATTGGTTTTTACCATTTAGAATTGATCTGCAGAACGAGAATGCATAGATCTGAATTTTTTTATGTGTTTCTTTAAAGTGGCGTGAATCCTGTCAAAATAAGGCAGACTGTTGGACTGTAAGATGCAAAAATATCTTTGGTAGTGAATTAGAAAAAGAGAGAGTGGTATAGACGTGACCGTAAGACTTCGCTTGATGCGAATGGGCAAAAAGAAACAACCGACCTACCGAGTGGTAGCGGCAGATAAGCGTAAAGCACGCAATGGTAAATTCATTGAAGTTATAGGTTTTTATGATCCAAAGCAGGATCCTTCAGTCATAGAAATTGAGAATGAAAAAGCTATTCATTGGCTTAATAATGGTGCGCAACCATCAGAGAGAGTTGAGAAGTTATTGAAAATTTCAGGTGCCTGGGATGATTACAAAGGCTTACCCGAAGGAACCAGTGTGACAGAACCGCCTGTTGCAGAATCGAAACCTTCCCGTAAAGCTCAAGAAGCAGCAAAAGCAGCCGAAGAACCAGCAGCCGAAGAACCAGCAGCCGAAGAACCAGCAGCCGAAGAACCAGCA
>PBAM01000017.1 GCA_002716285.1 Acidimicrobiaceae bacterium | reverse complement strand
ACAGTCGTAGCCGGAGCGACAGTCGTAGCCGGAGCGACAGTCGTAGCCGGAGCAGCGGCTACAAACTTAGTTTCTTCCTCTTCTCCGCCACAAGCAGAAAAAAACAACATCAGTGTGCAACAAGCTGTGAATAATGAACTTTTCACAATAACCCCCTTGGTGAACTTTAGCTTGGTGGTATAGGCCTACCACAAGGTGGAATCAAAGCCCTAAAATCTTCTGGACGGCCAAATTCCGACGTCTGATAATCTCACTTCTTTCATTCAAGCTGACCCTTTCAGTATTTTCTGGAAGATGCCTGTCGATTTCCTCAAAAGGTAAAACTTTGATTGTCGGTTGTGGAAAATCTCTGGCATGCAACCAACGACCCATTATTGTCAACTGTGAATAGCCCGCAGTGTCAAGCCAATTATGAACACCTGGATCTCTGGTTGAAATTATGCAACGAAAAACACCATCAGAATCGCATTTTGCCTGAAAACCATTCAATGAGGACTGCCTTCTCCACCAGTCCATTGACTCCCAGTAGATACTTCCAAGCTGAAAACCCCAAAAATGGCAATCTGGTGGTGTTACCTCTAGGAGTGCTGCTTCATTTTGACCGATTTCTATCGAACCCATTCCGTATGAAAGACCTCCATGACCACCCCAGTCACTTTCTTTCGGATTCAAAAATGTGACGGTATTTGGTTCTTTCATAAATATGCGAATAACTTCATCCCAAAATGTCCCAGCCTCATCAAGCCATTTGATTAAAAGCTCAGCCTTATCAACTATGACTTCAGGTTTTTCAGGCGGAGGCGGGTATTGGGCGTCTACTTTTTCAATCGATAGTTCTGCTTTCTGCTCATTTTCCCAGTCATAAAAAAACTGCCTTACGCAAACCGATTCGGCATCTGGGGCAAGTTGTATCCAATTATGTTTATTGTCATCAGGAGGTGGTTCCGGACTGAGAATTATTTCCACGCTTCCATC
Source organism: Acidimicrobiaceae bacterium (assembly GCA_002716285.1). Classification (GTDB taxonomy): domain Bacteria; phylum Actinomycetota; class Acidimicrobiia; order Acidimicrobiales; family MedAcidi-G1; genus MedAcidi-G1. Next base: position 18,830 of record PBAM01000017.1, on the reverse strand, counting down.
TGGTTCAGTCTGTATGTCAACAAATCCTAAGTTCCCGGTTCTTACATAATTTGGGGCATTTGCGAAGTGTGGAGAATGGATCTCAATGTCGAATTGGTGTGCAGTACCTCGATTTCCGAAAATACGATAGGTCGAATCACCTCTAATGCATGCAAACGAATACAAGCCGTCCGGAGAGTCAATCCCCCAGGAGTATGACCGATCTGCCCAGCGATCGAAATATGGGTATTCAGGGTCGTTTAGCTCCATTGCTAGTGTGGCACCTGCTGTCAGATAACGAGTCATGTACAGCAACCCTGTGGCTCTTTCCAATGATTCAGGATTAGTTGCTTTGTCGTTGTAGACAAGTCGACCTAATCTTTTCCAAGCATGAATTAGGTCTTCAAAAATGTCGCCATTTCTTAATCGTTCTAATTTATTTTCCATTTTCATTCTCCAGACGGAGTATTGGCTTCGGTAGCGATTAATGGATTCAAATATTCTTTCACTCCGCAAATTTTGCCTTCGCGGAACCTCCACAAACCTATGTAGGTATTTTGATACGGCTTATTGGTGATAGTGGATTTACCTTCGCTGAAATATTCTGCTATTAGTAAATTCGGATCGAGACACTCAAAGATTTCTGTGAGTGTGAGAGTAAATTCAAGTTTGCCCATTTGCGGTTTCAAATAGGTCAGGATTTCATTTATTCCTGTTAGGACTTTGGGTGGTTCGCTATATGGAAGTTCGAGAACCCAGTCCTCTGTGTAGAGACTTGAAAATATTTCACTGTTTCCGGTTCCAATAGAGGAAATTGCAGTTTTTAAAACATCTATGTTCCGTTCTCGAACTTCTCTTTCATTCAATGATCTCACCGCTTTCTAACCAAACTCTTTCACTTTTAGAAAGTTCTACTTCAGCGGAAGCGACGTTATGGGAAGCTTCCGTCTTGCTACGTGAAGCACACAGTGCGTGTGTTGGAAAATCTGCATTCAGAACCCAAGAAACTGCTACCTGTTCAAGCGTGCAGTCTTTTTTTGTGGCTAATTCAATTGCGCGTTCACGTCTCAACCAGTTTGTCTCTGAATGGTAACACCGAGCTGTCTCAGTCTGCAATCGAGTGTTTGGCGTCTGCATAGTTCCAAGGTCTACTGAAGAGGTTAAATAGCCACCGGCCAAAGTTGACCATGCCAAAACTGGAATCTGGTTCTCTTCTAACCATTCCCTGTCGTCTTGTGCCCTGTCTCCTGCAATACTCGTTACTGATTCCCATGGAGGTTGTTCTTGGGTAACTAAAGACAAGTGTGGACTGAAAGCTTCTGGTTTCACCCAAGAATTTTTCTTTGATGCTTCTAAAGCATTTGATAGCCGTTTGATACTCCAGTTGGACACTCCCCATGCATCTATTAAACCGGCAGCAACTTGTTTGTCTACTGCGTCTACGAGTTCATCAAGTGGCACTTCTTCATTATCACGGTGAAAGAGCCAGAGATCTAAACGGTCAGTTCTCATACGGTCCAATGTTTTTTCTATATCCACTCCGACACATTCAGGTAGGACACGAGACTCTTCCCAATTAGGGGGTCCAGGGTGGCAACCTTTACCAATAACAATGACTTTGTCGCGAACATTTCGCTCATTAATCCATCTTCCTAGCCGTTCATCGCAATTACCGTCCTGATCCGCATACACAAGTCCTGTGTCGAAAGCATTTATGCCTGCATCCATTACATCATCAAGTAAATTTTCCCAATGAGAAACAGCCTCATCTCCGAAAAGAGTTGTAGCACCTTGAATGATTTGAGACAGGGGAATTCGAATTCCTGGAATTTCTCTATATTCCATCACGCTCCTCATCGTCTGCCGGATAGCTAACGCCGATTTCAGACCGGATACTGTCCATTAACTGAGTCATTGAAAGAGAGCACTCCCATGAAACTTTTGAGCTCTGTGTTAACCCTTCTGATAAGCATCTGTCCACTTCACGGATTTGATATTCAAATCCATTTATCTCATGAGGCCTAAAGATCTCTCTTTTCTCCGGGCCTTTTGTGGTAAAAGCTTTCTGAGCGCACCAAAAATAAGGTATTTCGATCGATCCCAATTCTCCAAGAATGCTTGCCCCGTTAGGTAAGGAAAGATTAATGGCTGATCCAAGTGTCGCTAGAGCCGAATTTTGAAATTGCAATGTAATAGCAATATGCGCATCTACACCATCTGGCGAAAGTTCAGCCAATGAGAAAATGTTCTCTGGTGTAGTTTCATATATCAAATCTGCAAGTGTTAAGGGATAAATACCAACGTCTAATAGGCTTCCTCCTGCAAGTTTGGGGTTCCATAAACGCGATTCAGGGTCGTAGGGAGAATTGAAACCTAGGGACGCGTCAACAAGTTTTGGTTCGCCGATCAGGCCCTTTTTAATCCAATCGATGACTTCTTCGTAAATCGGCAAATGTCTGGTCCACATTGCTTCCATCAGGAAAGTGTTGCTTTCTTTTGCTGCGTTAACCATCTTTTCGACTTGTCTATGATTTACAGCCAAAGGTTTCTCACAGAGAACAGGCACTCCTTTTTCTAAAAGAGTTGTAGCTCCATTGCAGTGTTCAGTGTGGGGTGTTGCTATATAAGCAGCGTCCACTCCTTCTGAAAGAAGAAGTAAATCTTCTCCTGAGTTCTCTATTCCGTTTTTATTCGCAAATTTTGAAGCTCTTTCAGAATTTCGTCCTGCAACAGCGACGATCTCATGACCTATTCCACGCGCGGCTTCTATGAAATTCGCAGTTATTTTTCCATGACCAACTATTAACCAACGCACTTGATTTTATAACTACAGTATGACCACAGAACGAAGAACCTCTCCACGTTCCATTTTGTGAAAGGCTTCTTCTACTTCATCTAACCCAATTGTTTCTGAAACAAAACGGTCAAGCTCAAGACGCCCCTGTAGATAAAGATCGATAAGCATAGGAAAATCACGTGAAGGTAAGCAATCCCCATACCAAGAAGATTTCAAAGTTCCGCCTCTGCCGAAAATTTCAATCATAGGAAGTTCAATTTTCATTTCAGGATTTGGAACCCCAACTAGTACAACTGTTCCTGCAAGGTCACGAGAATAAAAAGCTTGTTCATAAGTAATTGGAAGACCTATAGCTTCTATCGCTACATCAACCCCATTGCCATCTGTTATTTCTCTGATGGCTTCTACTGGATCAACTTTTGATGAATCAATAGTATGAGTGGCTCCGAATTCCTTGGCCCATTCAAGTTTTGTCGAATCTATGTCAACAGCGATTATGGTATGAGCTCCTGCTAAACGCGACCCTTCAATTGCAGCATCACCTACACCTCCGCAACCAAAAACTGCAACTGAGTCTCCGCGGCTAACTTGCCCAGTATTCATTGCGGCTCCTAAGCCTGCCATCACCCCACAACCTATAAGTCCTGCAACTTCCGGTTTGGCCTCAGGATTTACTTTTGTAGCTTGTCCTGCTGCAACAAGAGTTTTCTCAGCAAACGCTCCGATACCCAAAGCTGGGGAAAGTTCCTTGCCATCGAGTTTCATTTTCTGCGTTGCGTTATGAGTTGAAAAACAATTCCATGGTCGCCCTCTTCGACAAGATCTGCAATGTCCACATACCGCTCGCCAATTGAGGATTACAAAGTCACCCACAGCTAGGCCAGTGACACCTTCACCTACTTCTTCTACAAGGCCGGCAGCTTCATGACCCAGCAGAAATGGAAACTCGTCATTGATAGCTCCTTCCCTGTAATGTAAATCCGTGTGGCAGACTCCACACGCTTTCACATCAATCAGAACCTCTCCTGAGCCTGGATTCGGAACTTCAATCGTTTCGATTGAAACAGGCTCTCCTTTACTTTTAGCAACAACCCCTTTTACTTGATGTGCCATTACACGACCCCTAAATAATTCCTTTTACAAAAACTACACCCACTGGTGTGGAGCTTCCCAAATCAGCTCATTGAAAAATCTTTCAGATTTGATCTATATTTCAAACCTGTAAATATTTGTATTTCGTTGAACGAAACCCAAACGACTGTAAAGACGATTTGCAGCTTCACGCGATGGCCGTGAAGTTAAATCCACAGTTTTAGCTCCAAGTCGTCTAGCAATGTTTATTGCCTCTTGATTTAAAGCTTCTCCGATACCTATATTTCGATAGTTTTCATCAACAACAACATCTTCAATCCAGGCTCTTTTACCAGTTGGGATACTAAAAATAATCAAAGTTAATGAGCCGACTATTACCCCATCAATAAAAGCAGCAATAAGAATTGAAGAGTCAGAAGCAACTATCTCTTCCAAAACTGAACGATCCGGGGGTGGATTAGAGTTTGATAACTGCGGAACCAAGCGGGTCATAGCTGAGACCAGTTCGTCGTCAACTTTTGCTATTTCTTGAATTTCAATATTTTTTTCAGTCATCTAATACAAGCTTAGATTACAAATGTTAGGTCGCGCGCGAGCTCATATCCGATAGCCTCCGTTTCAATGGCTTCAAAATTTATCCAATGGAAAAATGAGGAACTTCTGGAAGATCTCAATAGTCCTGTATGCATAGCTGCTTTTGAAGGTTGGAATGACGCAGGTGAAGCCGCCACAAGTGCAGTGAAATACTTCCAAGACCGTTTCAATGCAATAAAAATCGGAACTATTGAATCAGAAGAATTTTTCGACTTCACAATTTCTCGTCCTGTAATTGAAATCCCTGATAAACAACGCGAAATAATCTGGCCAGCGACAGAAATATATGTAGCTAAAATGTCTGACTCTAAACACGACCTAGTAATTATTGTCGGGCATGAACCACAACTTCGCTGGCGAACATTCACAGATCAAATAATAGAAATTGCTTCACTAACCGAGAGCCAAATGGTGGTGACTCTCGGTTCACTTCTAACTGATATACCCCATAGTAGGCCTGTAAAAGTTTTTGGATCCTCGGATGATTCTGATTTAGCACAGAGACTAAATCTTCCACCCTCAACTTATGAAGGGCCGACGGGAATAGTAGGAGTTATAAACAGTGTTCTACGTGAAAAAAGAATACCTAGTATGTCGCTATGGGCTGGTGTCCCTTCCTATGTTTCAGGAGCGAACTCTCCTAAAGCAGCTCTTGCATTGGTTGAAAGATTAGCAGAGGTGCTTCAAATAGGAATTGCCTGTACCGATTTGGAGATAGCTTCCGCAGCCTACGAAAGACAAATAAATGAACTAATTGCAGAAGACATAGATACGACTGAATATGTGAATCAGCTTGAAGAAGATTTCGACAATAAATCAGAAGTTGAAGAACAGGACAGTAATCCCGAATTGTTGGTTAGCGAAGTTGAAGACTTTCTTAGAAATCAGACTGGACAGACATAAAATTCTTAGAATTTAAACAAGACCTCTAAAAGCTCTTATTAATCATTCTCCTCTAACCAAACTGGATTACGAGGCTCATCAAACATAACTTCTACATTTTCACCTCTAATAGCTGCAAATGCATGCGAAGCCCAGCGTTGAGGGGAAACGATTCCTTCAGGTAATGAATCTTCACTGAAAAACCCAACATCACGACACTCTAAGGGGTGAGGTTTTAAAACTCCTCCAGTCTTTCGACAAAGAAAAACAAGCGAATAAAGAGGTATTCCGGTGAAACCCAGTCTCATACCGTCAAGGATAGAAATAGGTTTAATGACTTCACATTCGATACCAGTCTCTTCTGCTACCTCCTTAACCACCACTTCCGACGCTGAATAACCAATATCAGCCCAGCCAGTTGGATAAAGCCATCTTCCTGAATCCGCTCTTTGAATAAGCAGAATCTCCCCATCCTCATTCCCAACAACAGCACCAACAGTCACTTTTGGTGTCACATAACCTGGTATCCCTTCAATTACTGAATCAAGCCAACTTTCATATAATTCATCAGAAGTTAAACCGTTACCTTCAGCACACTGCTTAATGTCTGCAGCTACTTTTAGAATCTCTTCATACCTTTCACGCTCATATAAAACTTCGGTGAATCCAAGTCCTGTTCGAGCAATACCCGCAATGGTCTCCGCCCATCTCAATAGATCCTGCTTAGTCGCTACTTCTGAAGGTGTTTCAGACATACAACCAAGGTAGGGCAATAAAAACGATTCGTCACAAAAAAATTTATAAATCAGTCGTCAGCCAACGCAAAACTGCCAATTCAATTTCATCTAGATGACCAGAGTCTTGGATTTTTCTCCCTTTCGCATCTAGTACATAAAATGCGTCAACAACATCTGAACCAAGAGTTTGAACTCGAGCCCTAACTATGTTCAGATCAAGTTCAGCGAAAGCCCTTGTAATACGATAAAGAACCCCCACACCATCAGGGCAACTTACCTCTAAAACTGTCGCAAAGTCAGANGTCAAGTTATCTACTTCAACTTTCGGTTCGAAGGGTTTTGCACTAGTAGAAACCGAAGTGTAAATCCGCGAACGNTCACCAAGCCGAACNGCTAGATCCAGTCGNCCATCTAATGCAAGTTGCACNTGTTGNGAAATCTCTTCCCATTTCGGAAGATCATAAGATTTTTCAGCGACTGAGAAAACCGATAGAGCTCTCCCATCTTCTGAAAATGCGTCTGCGCCTATCACATCATGTCCATTGAGTGCCAGAACACCTGCAATTTTTGAAAATACACCAGGCCTATCATTGGTTATTACAGTTAATTCAAATTGGTCACCCGAGAAAACTTCCTCTCCAGTAAGCATTACGTCAAGTTGTTTTTGACTAGGGAAACCAGCTTCAACAACATCATCAATGTTGCCACCAGATAAAACGTGCTGTACACGCGCTACCAATTCCCTGACAAGACCAGCTTTCCAAGTGCTCCAAGCGGAGGATCCTGTAGCAATAGAATCAGCTTCTGTAAGCGCATCTAAAAGAGAAAGAAGAGAAAGGGTTTTTACCGCACTTGCAACAGATTTAATTGTCCCATCGTCATCAAGATCACGCCTTGTAGCTACATCTGGCAGAAGAAGATGATATTCAATCATGCCAACCAATAATTCAACATCACTATTTCCATAGCCCATTCTTTTGGCAATACTCTCGACTAGCTCCACTCCTACTTCTGTATGATCACCTGGGTAACCTTTACCAATATCATGGAGCAGAGCGCCTAAAACTAATAGGTCTGGTCTAGCTACAGTTGTCGTTAATCCCGCAGCCACTGAAACTGTTTCTAACAGGTGACGATCAACTGTAAACCTGTGATAGGCGTTTCGCTGGGGTTTTGAACGGCAAGATTCCCACTCGGGAATAAGGTGTGCGAATAATCCGTACTGGTCTAAATCTTCAATTATTGGAACTGCATCAGGACCGGACATTAAAAGTTCAATTAATAACTCCCTTGCTTCTTCGGGCCAAATCTGCGGCATTTCTGTTTTACTTTCTGCCAGCTTTTCCAAAGAGGCTCTCTCCAAATAGGCGCCACATTTTGTTGCAGCAACAGCCGCTCGTAAAGGCAAAAATGGATCCGTCATATCAGCTTTTTGTGTCAGTCCTAATCGACCGGTATCTAAATCAAGATCTGAAGCAATCCCTCTGTTCCGTAACCTACTTAGAGATTTTCTTATAGGTCTTGACTGTCTAATCCTTTCAATGCGTCTTGCCGCACCGTCTCCTGTCCATGTGATTACTCTTGCTGCATTTGCAACAGCACCCATCAATTCATCAGCATTATTATATTTAAGTTGTTTAGCTACCTCGTCCTGGAGTTCTAACAAAAGTCGATCTGAGCGTTTTCCAGTTACTCTGTGTAATTCCACACGAACAGATAAGAGCGTTTCCACCGCATCGAGAAGAACTCTTGATTCAGAGGTAATCAAAATTGGTTCTGCAATCTCCATCCATTGCAAAATATGCGCATCTCTTAATCCGCCCCTTCCTTGTTTCAATTCAGGTTCTAAAAGGAAAGCAACTTCCCCGTATTGCTTGTAACGGTCTTCAACTGTCGATCCAAGCTCTTTCAAATATTTACGGAATCTTTCAATCCATTGCTCTTGAGCTTTTTTAGCTAAAACATCAACAATCTCATCGTCTCCAGCGATAGCTCGTGATGAAAGTAAACTCGTTGCTGTTTCAAGACTTGATTCTGCGAGATTAAGAATCTCTTCTTGTGTACCTACTTGATGTCCAAGTTTTAATCCTGCGTCCCACAGTGGGTACCAGATTTTTTCGGCTATGGGTAGAACGTCAACTGATTCATCATGTATTAATAAGACATCAATGTCGCTGCCTGGGCATAGTTCTTTTCTTCCGTAACCTCCTATCGCGCAAACAGCTATCTCAGATGGGGAACCTGCCGTTTCAAAAATCTCTTCTATGAATTGATCTACCCGTTTTGTTAGATCTGCACAAAAAACTGAGCCTGTAGTGGAACCTTCCGAAAGCAGGTCATCAATAAAGAGACCTTTCATTTATTGAAAGTTCTAATCGTTATAAGCCGATTCTGCATGTAAAGCTCGATCCAAACCAATTTGCTCAATCTCACTTTCAACTCTAAGCCCAATTGTGGCGTCAATGATTTTTACTATTGCCAAAGTGGCAATAAAAGATAAGCCGATCACTGACAACATTGCCACTATCTGGTCAAGGAGCAGCTCCACGCCTCCGCCAAAGAACAGTCCATCATCGAAATCTCCTCCGGGGATTGCACTCGAATCAGCGAAAAGTCCGAGTAAGAGTCCTCCTGTTAGTCCTCCTACACCGTGTATGCCGACTACATCCAGGCTGTCATCATAGCCAAAGCGGTTTTTTAGCGAGATGGCAAAATAACAGACCGCTCCTGCGACAAGACCAAATATTATACTCGCCAATCCGCCGACGAATCCAGCAGCTGGTGTAATAGCCACAAGCCCGGCGACGATTCCGGATGCCATACCTAAAGAAGTTGCATGCCCGCCTTTTAATTTTTCTACTATAAGCCAGCCGATCAATCCCGCTGATGCTGCAACAAACGTATTTACAAGAGCTTGAACAGCTTGGCCATTTGCAGCTCCTGCAGAACCTGCATTGAATCCGAACCATCCGAACCAAAGAATTGCTGTTCCAATTAAAACCATTGGCATGTTGTGTGGAGGAGATGCTTCTTTAGGCCAACCTCTTCTCTTTCCTAAAACCAATACGAAGGCTAGAGCCGCTACTCCAGAATTTAAATGAATAGCTGTACCTCCAGCGAAATCAAGTGCTCCGTTGCCAGCATGCCAACCGCTGTAAACCCAATAAGTAGCAGGGCAGTAAACGAGCAATAACCAAATCGGTACGAAAACTACCCAAGCTGAGAATTTTAAACGGTCAGCTACTGCTCCAGATATCAAAGCTGGTGTTATTGCAGCGAATGTCATTAGAAAAGCAACAAAAATGAGACTTTCTGCGTCTCCACTGAGTCCCTTCAAACCAATGGAATCGAAATTCCCTATCCATTCTCCACCAAAGAAGCCACTCCCGTCAGGACTATTTCCTATTGAGTAACCGAGAAGCACCCAGACGATTGGGACTATACCTACACAGTACATGTTCATCATGAACATATTCAGAACGTTTTTACTCCTTGTCATACCTCCATAAAAAAGTGCTAAACCAGGAATCATGAAAACAACTAGGGCGGTTGATATCAGCATCCATGCGTAATCTCCGGAATCCATTTGTGACCTCCTTTTCAAACAAAAAACACAAAGTTGAAAAAAGAATACTTCGAACTTCTCAACCAAATCGCAAGAAAACGTGTTTTAATACGCTGTTAGTTGAGTTTTAATACGCCGTTAACAAGAGAGTCGAAATCGTGAAAAAACTTCGATCTTGGTAAAACTTTTTCGCAACCGGCTTGTTCAGCTTCAGCAATAATTTCTTTGTCGATATGAGAAACAAAGCCTAAAATTTTGGAGTCGATTTTATGTAAAACCTCTAAAACTTCTGATTTCGACAAGTCGACTACTACAAGGTCAACTTCTATATCAATAAGTTCAGAGATTTCTTTGACGAAACAGATGTCTGGCATCGCCAAACGTAATTTCGACTGATCCATTAAATCAGGCACAAACGCTACAACTGAGACGGGGTTCAATGTTATTTCGTCAGAATCGCATTCAATAATGCGGTCTTCACTCATTTACTAAATGATCTAAAGCGGTATCTATATCAGAAACCATCCCTGTATAAAAAGGGCCAAAATCTGCGTAGATCGCGGAAGCTTCGTCGAATCGCATCGTGTACACGACTTCTTTGAGATCATCGGGACGTTCAGCGAATAGCGTCACTCCCCACTCGTAGTCATCAACACCAGTTGATCCGGTCACTACCTGTAAAACACGGCCGGCAAAATTTCTACCTGAACGTCCATGCTCGTGCATTTGAGCTGATCGCTGTTCATAAGGAAGCGTGTACCAATTAGCCTCAGGATCACGTCGTTTAGACATCGGATAAAAGCACCAAGCTGTTTTGTTCTCAGGGGGGAGCTTTGGGTAAAGACGGGCTTGCTTCATTTCTTCTGGAACGCCTGCTGCATACTCAGAGATTTCTGTTAAGGAAAAATAGCTATCTACGACTTTTAGGCCAGCAGAATCCACTGAGCTTTGAAAATCACGTAGATCCCAAAGATCTTCTCCTAAGACCATCAATGCTAGATCTGCTTTATGACCCAGGATCACGGCAACAACAACTTGTAGACCTTTATCGAGAGTTTCTGAAACCGTTTTTTTAACTTCTCCTGAATCTACTGAACTTTGATACTTGCAGAAGAGATGCAGTACTCCTAGTCCTTCTGATGGTTTCAATGATAAATCCATTCTTAGAGTCTACGGAAGCTAGTTGTATCTAACTCTAAGAATAAAGATTGATCCGGTTCTCACGAGCAAAACCACCTAGTTGCAATCCTGCTGCCTTTGCAGTGTCCACCGCAAGTGCTGACGGTCCACTAACAGCAATCAAACAAGCGAAACCTGCGGCCCAAGCTTTCTGAACCATCTCAAAAGAAGCTCTACCACTCACCCAAAGACCCATGTCGTTTGCTGGTAGGGAATCCTCCAAATAAAGGTGCCCTACAATCTTGTCAACGGCATTATGTCGACCTATGTCCTCACGAATAACAATGCTTCTACCAGATCGGTCAAAAGCCATTGCGGCATGAACAGCGCCAGTCACTCCAAAAAGATCCTGTTCTTTTTGGATGTTATCCGCGACAGAAGTAAGAGTATCTATGTCAAAAGCTTCTGAAACTAAAGGCTCTAAAGACTTCAAAAGATTTTCAATAGCTTCGACTCCACAAATTCCACATGACGACGAAGCCGGTCCGAGTCTAGAAACTGGCTTCGGAGCAAGACCATCTGTATCTACGGTCACATCGTTAAATTCCGCTTCTGATGCAGTTGACTGCCCGCAATATCGAATCGATTTAATCTTTGCTTCATGAAGTAGCCCTTCAGTAAGACAAAACCCTGCTGCAAGTTCAAAATCATTTCCCGGAGTCCGCATAGTGGTACCTATGAGTTCTCCATCAAGTCGTATAGAGATGGGCTCTTCAACGATCACTTCATCTGGAACCCGCTTGCTTTCTCCAGATTCTATTTTTTCGGTAAAAACTTTGACTGTTCTGCCACGAGCGGTCACGATTTTCCTCCAAATAGATAGCAGTGTTTAAATAAACACTATTGTCAAAACACACATAAAATTACTTTTTTATATGTCTTTAACAAACAAATACCAGCGTTTCGAAGCTATTCTCTAGCAAATTGCTCATATTCCGTTTTTAGCCTAAGAGTATTAAAGCAGAGGGGGAAAATGAATAGAAATGTAATAATCACATGTGCAATAACTGGTGCGGGTGACACAGCCGACAAGAGTGAAAACGTGCCGGTGACTCCTGAACAAATCGCAGATTCTGCGATCGAGGCCGCAAAAGCAGGTGCCACAATTGTCCATTGCCATGTTAGGGATCCAGAAACTGGAAAAGGGTCAAGAAATCCGGACTACTACGAAGAGGTAGTTAACAGAATAAGGGAAAAAGATAGTCAAGTAATCATAAATTTAACCGCAGGTATGGGTGGAGATTTGGTTATCGGCCCTGACAACGACCCAATGGATTTTGGAGAAGGAACAGATCTTGTGGGAGCGCAAGAAAGACTACAGCATGTAGAAAGAATACGACCTGAGATTTGTTCACTGGACTGCGGCTCACTGAACTTTGGTGACACTAATGAGGTCTATATCTCAACTCCAGAAATGCTCAGAGAAATGACACAAAAAGTTAGGAGTCTGGGCGTACGCCCTGAATTAGAGATTTTTGATACCGGAAATCTTTGGTTTGCTGAGACAATGATCGCTGAAGGTCTACTTGATCCCCCTTTCTGGATCCAACTGTGTCTCTCCATCCCATATGGGACACCCATGGATATTGGAATCCTTTATGCAATGGTCAATCGACTACCAGAAGGTGCAGAATTTACTTCTTTCGGTTTAGGAGCTATGCAAATGCCGATGGTCGCACAATCAGTGATGCTTGGAGGTCACGTAAGAGTCGGACTTGAAGACAATTTGTACCTCGAAAAAGGTGTACTGGCTACAAACGCCGACCTGGTTAGAAAAGCTGTAAAGATTATCGAACTAATGGGAGCTTCAATCCAATCGCCAGATGAAGCTCGAGAAACACTGAATCTAAAATGATAACGTTGTCATTCTTAAAATTTTCTGATGAGTGAATCAATTGCCTGTATTGGTATGGGTGTAATAGGTTGCGGTTGGGCTTCACACTTTTCTGGTCAAGGCATCGAGGTGCATGCTTGGGATCCTGATTCAAAATCAGAAGATCTGTTTAAAAGAACAGTCGAACAGGCCTGGCCATCAATGGAAAAACTGGGTCTGGCAAATGGAGCTTCTCCAGATCTTGTGGTTTTCCATAAAAAAATCGAAGAAGCTGTTGAAAACTGTTCATTGGTTCAAGAAAGCTCTCCTGAAAGACTTGAATTGAAACAAGAACTTCTTTCCACTATTGATAAAGCTGGTGCCACTGATTGTGTAATAGCGTCATCAACTTCAGGTTATTTAGTCAGTGATCTAGCCTTACATTGTTCGGTTGCACCGGAACGTGTTGTGGTTGGACATCCATTTAACCCTGTTTATCTACTGCCGCTCGTAGAGCTCGTGGCAGGACCTCAAACATCGGTATCCACTATGGATAGGGCCGAAAATATTTATTCGAATTCTGGGAAAACAGTGTTGCGCCTCGAGAAAGAAATTGACGGTTTTATAGCTGATCGACTTCAAGAAGCAATGTGGCGTGAAGCATTGCATATGGTAGCTAACGGAGAGGCAACTGTGGAACAATTGGATCTGTCCATCACTGCCGGGCCTGGTCTGAGATGGGCTTTAATGGGGCCGATGCTTACATTTCATTTGGCCGGAGGTGAGGGTGGTATAGCCCATATGCTTGATCATTTCGGACCTTCACTTCAATCACCTTGGACCAGATTAAAGGCTCCAGAATTAACTGAATATCTTAGAAATGCAGTTGTAGATGGTTGCTCAGAAGAAGCAGCTGGCAGATCTGTAGCTGACTTGGTAATTGAGCGTGATAAGGGACTTACGGCGATCATCCAAACAATTAATGACTTGAATATTGAAACTTCGAAGAAAGATACAAATGATGAAGGAAGTGATTGAAACAGGAGATTTCGATTTCTATCCAGTAGAACATCACATTGTTGATTCTTCTACCGATGGGAAAAAAGTCGAAATTAAATGGGATGACGGTCATCTAAGTAAATTTCACTTTCTTTGGTTAAGAGACAACTGTCCCTGTTGTATTCATCCAGATACACGAGAACCTATTTTTAACATAGTTTCGATGCCCGATGACCTACTAATTTCCTCAGTATCTACAACTCAGGAAAGTTTCTTGGAAGTTATCTGGTCAGGAGAATCGCATACAAGTTATTTCCACCCCGGTTGGCTTCGAGCTCACTGTTTGGATTTATCAAAAAAAACTTTTCCTGACCCTATTACGTGGGATGCGAAAACTAAGAAAGAGCCGGATCGCTTCGATTGGAACGAAATTATTTCCGACCCAGAAGTAGAAAGAAAATGGCTTTGTTCACTAGTTGAAGCTGGATGTTGTATCACACATAATGTAGAGCCTTCGAAAAACGGTCTAATCCAAGTTGCAGAACGAATAGGTGTAGTTAGGGAAACTAATTTTGGTCTTTTCTTTGACGTAGAAGCAAAAATTGGACCGGACACAGCTGCTTATACCGCGATTGAGCTTCCTCCACATACCGATCTACCTACACGCGAGTATCAACCTGGACTCCAACTGCTTCATTGCTTAAAAAATTCTGTGATAGGGGGGGAGTCGATTTTGGTTGATGGTTTTCGTGTAGCTGAAGAAATTCGCTCACAAGAACCTGAAACCTTTGAATTGCTTACCTCGGTTCCATGGGACTTTGGTAATCGCAGCACCATCACTGATTACCGTTGGAAAACTCCAATGATTCATTTAGATAAAGATGGAAAAATTGAAGAAGTTAGAGTTGGCAACTTCTTGCGTGTTCCTCTGCAAGTTGATTTCGATCTTATAGAGCCCATGTATAAGGCATATCAGTTGTTCGAGACACTTAATCAGGATGACCGTTTTAAATTACGTTTTCGACTAGAGCCAGGTGAGTGTCTAATTTTTGACAATCGCCGATTATTGCATGCCAGAGATTCATTTGATTCTTCTACTGGTGAAAGACACCTTTATGGCTGCTACATAGAACGTGATGAACTTTGGTCTTCTATCCGAATGATTGAACGGAGAAATAGACAAAAAATACTCAATTCTTCTTCGAATGAGTAATACTAACATTAGGTTAATCTGATCTAGATGGGGAAACCATGACTGAACGTCTTACTGTGCCGAGGATTAAAGAAAATGGAAAGCTTCGTGAATGCACCTGGGAGGAAGCACTGAACAAAGCCGCTGAAGGTTTTAAATCTGTGGTTAATTCACATGGGTCTAACGCCTTTGGAATGTTCAGTTGTTCCAAAACAACCAATGAAGTCAATTACGCAGCACAAAAATTTGCAAGAAAAGTAATCGGCTCGAACAATATCGACAGTTGTAATCGAACTTGACACGCCCCTAGTGTCGTCGGTCTGGCGACAGTGTTTGGAGCAGGAGGAGGGACTTCCTCTTATAAGGAGATCGAAGAAACAGATGCCATTGTTCTTTGGGGTTCAAATGCTCGGACCGCTCACCCGATATTCTTCCATCATCTTTTAAAGGGATTGTCAAACGGTGCTCGGATGTGGGCTGTGGATCCCAGGAGAACCGACTCAGCAAAATTTGCTGATGTGTGGCTAGGCATTGATGTCGGCAGTGATATCGCTCTCGCCAATGGCGTGGCTCATGAAATAATTGATGCTGGCCTGGAAAATAAAGAATTTATTGCGAATGCAACTACGGGTTTTGAAGATTTTGCCGCTCACGTTGAATCATGGACATTAAAGAGAACTGCTGAAGTAACTGGGGTGCCTGTTGAAGCAATACGTGATTTAGCTCATGGCTATGCAAATGCTGAAAAAGCTCAGATTATGTGGACTCTGGGTATAACCGAACATCACACGGCAGTTGATAATGTTCTCGCTCTTTGCAATCTGTCTCTTTTGACTGGCCACGTAGGTCGTTGGGGCTCCGGCTTAGTCCCATTGAGGGGTCAGAACAATGTTCAAGGTGGCGGTGATATGGGAGCTCTGCCTAATAAACTCGCTGGGTTTCAGGATTTGGCTGATGAGGAAATAAGAGTCAAGTTTGAAACTGCCTGGGATTCTGAAATACCACCTGAACCAGGTTGGCACCTTACCGACATGTTTAACGCAATGGGAAGAGGAGAACTACGCGCCTTGTATGTCATCGGTGAGAATCCAGCAGATTCTGAGGCTGATGTAACCCATGCTCGTAAAGCATTAGAAGGTCTTGACATTCTTGTGGTTCAAGATGTTTTTATGACCCGTACAGCTGAAATGGCTGATGTTGTACTGCCTGCTGCGCTTGGTTGGGCCGAGTCCGATGGCACTGTCACTAACAGTGAACGACGGGTTCAACGCACTCGTGCCGCCATTAAACCACCGGGTGACGCACGTCAGGAGATTGAAATAATCTCAGACTTGGCTAGACATTTGGGCGATAACAGCTGGGGACAACCAACTGCTGAAGATCTTTGGGAAGAGCTGCGGACTGTCTCACCCATGCATGCTGGTATGTCTTGGGAAAGAATTGAAAACGAGGGTGGCATCCAATGGCCTTGTCCCGATGAAAACCATCCTGGAAGCCCGTTTCTTCACGATCGGCTTTGGAAACAACCAGCCGAAGGACGGCTCGCTCCATTTTCTTGTGTAGACGATCGACCCCCGATTGAATCGCTGGATGATCAATACCCTTTGCGCTTAACCACAGGCAGAACTCTGGATTCATATAACACAGGAGTTCAAACCGGTAAATACAACTCTCCAATTCGAACTGGAGAAGCTTTAGAAGTCTCTACTGCGGATGCTGAAAAACTCGGCATCTCAGAGGGTGAAAGAGTCATAGTTTCATCTCGTCGGGGAAGTATTGAGATGACAGTCGAAGTTGACCCTGACCTTCCTGTAGGTCTTGCTTTTACAACCTTTCATTTCCCAGAGTTAGTAGATGTAAATCAATTGACAAATAGTGCTTATGACCCGAAATCTGGTACTGCTGAGTTCAAAGCTGCTGCGATTCGAGTGGAGAAAATGATCGATGCCTGACTTAAAGTTCGGTGACTCACTACCTACAGACAGTGAGAAAAAAGCTGTAGATAAAACGATTGAGTCACACGGACCAGTAACCATTGAGATAACAGAGCGACTTGTTTATGCAGGTAGGCAACGTACTCAAGAACGTAGACACCTTCTGTTGCCAGCCCTTCATGCACTACAACGTACTTCCGGTTGGATTAGCCCAGGCGGTCTAGATTATGTCTGTCGTGTTCTAGAAGTCCCACCCGCTGAGGCTTATAGTGTGGCTACTTTCTA
The DNA here is from genome assembly GCA_002716285.1 of Acidimicrobiaceae bacterium. Lineage (GTDB taxonomy): Bacteria > Actinomycetota > Acidimicrobiia > Acidimicrobiales > MedAcidi-G1 > MedAcidi-G1. The sequence goes on along the minus strand of PBAM01000017.1, from coordinate 1,782 downwards.
CCATCTCTTCTCCTCTCAACCGCCGAGCGGAGATCAGATACTCCACGTATGTGATGACATAGCTTGCAGTCTCAATGGGGCTAATGACCTGATAGATGGTCTGAAAAAAGAAGGCTACGAGACTAAACCAAGTCCCTGTTTAGGCCAATGCGAACGAGGACCAGCTGTGTTTGTCCAACGAATTGCCTCTGATGACAGTGTTCTATTTGATGCTGATCTGAAACAAATCACTAAATCTTTAACTGAAAATTTAGAAAAAGAATCGGTTAAGTTGCCACAAGCCGGATCTGACCATTTGCGTCTGCTAGCTCGAGTTGGGATCGTAGACCCAAATAGTCTTGAAGATTATAAATCTCACGGAGGTTACGATGCCCTAACCAAAGCTCTCGAAATAGGAGCTGAACAAATTATCGAAGAGGTTTCAACATCGGGTTTAAGAGGTAGAGGAGGAGCCGCTTTTCCGACGGGAGTCAAATGGAAAGCCGTAGCTGACGAAAAAGACAAAGCACATCATCTAGTTTGCAATGCCGATGAATCAGAACCGGGAACTTTTAAAGATCGAGTTCTAATGGAGAATGACCCTTTTGCCCTGATCGAATCAATGACTATCGCTGGCCTTGCCATAGGCGCAGAAAAAGGGTGGTTTTACATCCGGGGTGAATATCCAGTAGCTAAACAACGTTTAACTGAAGCCATTGGAAAAGCTAGAAAGTCTGGGTTGCTAGGGGAAGATATTTTAGGCTCCGGCAAAAGATTTGACATTGAAATAAGAAGTGGCGCAGGCGCTTATATCTGCGGTGAGGAAACGGCGTTATTTAACTCGATAGAAGGATTTCGGGGGGAGCCACGCAACAAACCACCTTTTCCCACCACTAATGGCCTGTTCGATGAACCAACAGTGGTTAACAATGTTGAAACCTTGGCTAATATCCCTCGAATAATTTTGAATGGCGGTGAAGCTTTCGCTGCTGAAGGAACTGATCAGTCTTCAGGAACCAGACTTTTCTGCTTAAGCGGAAGGGTGGCTCTCCCTGGTCTATACGAATTTGAATTTGGTGCGACTCTGGGTGAAATATTGGATGCTGCAGGTGGTTTCTCAGGACCTGGGAATCTCAAAACAGTCCTCCTTGGTGGAGCAGCAGGTAGTTTTGTCACTCAAGAGTCAATCGATCTGCCTCTAACATTTGAAGACACCCGTGATGCTGGGGTTGCGTTGGGTTCAGGGGTAATAATGGTTTTCAGCGATACGGATGAATTAACAAAAACTGTCCTCCGCATAGCTGAATTTTTCCGTGATGAATCATGCGGCCAATGTGTACCTTGCAGGGTTGGAACAGTCAGGCAGGAAGAATTACTAATCCGGATTGCTGATAAGAATTCAGTTGATGCTGACATATCATTGTTCGATGACTTGGCTGCCGTAATGTCTGATGCTTCGATTTGCGGTTTAGGTCATACTGCATCATCAGCGGTTCGGTCCGCTTTGAATCTAGGACTTTTGGAAACCCAAAAATGAGCGAAACTACGAAAAAATATTCTGAAACACTTGTCGAGATTACCCTCGACGATAAAAAAATTTCAGCCCCTGAAGGCTCAACAATTTTAGATGCCTGCAAGCAAGCCAATATAGATACTCCAACACTTTGCTGGGCAGAAAATTTAACTCCAGTTAACGTATGCAGAGTTTGTGTAGTTGAGGTGGAAGGCTCTAGAGCGCTGGTTCCATCGTGTTCAAGGCCAGTCGAAGAAGGAATGGTAATTTCAACCAACTCTGAAAGAGTA
>PBAM01000016.1 GCA_002716285.1 Acidimicrobiaceae bacterium | reverse complement strand
GCGCTGGCCGGGTTCATTGGCCCAATGGTCGAATACCCCACCGAAGCCGCACCTGAGGTGGCGAGGGCTCTAACCGAAACAATGCAGTTCGGTTCGAGTCCGAATCCAGAGAAAAGTTCAAACATTTTCGATCTGGGTGACTTCGCCTCAAACCTCCTGGGCTTCGGTATCGATTCTGAGATTGGCGAACTTCAATCGGCTATGGACGAAGCAGTGGTCTATAAGGTGGCTGGACCGGTGGCTGGACGAGCCACGGGTCTCTCCATCTATCTTCCAGCCAAGTCTGAGTACTTCAACCCCAACTACGTAGACGATGGATTCGCCCCCGAGTGGGAGACCTTCCTACAGTCTCATTATCAGGCTGGAACCCAGATTCCCGAAGAATCGGTGGCCCGTTTCCTAGAGGAGAGTGGAACCTATTTCTTTGACGAGGACGGACTGAACTTCATCGGATACGTCGATCCGACAGCTGAGGATGCCGTAGCCGAGGTCGTCATCTACTACGGGGCAGTTGACCCGGAAGACGACAACCTCTACTTCATAGGAGAGGAGTCCGGATGGATCGCCGGTGATGGCAGCGGTCTACTTGCAGCGATCTACGACCTCACAATACTCACGATCAGTGATGGCTACGACACCTCATACGCCTACACAGACTTCTACTACGACGAAGTAGAGGACTTGCTTTTGTTCGATGTGCCAATGACCTATGGATCAGCCGGTCTGACAGATGACTCATATATTGACCTTGTCCTTTCCTTGGCGGTTGATGCCACTACTGCAGAAGTAATTAGCGAGATCTATTACCAGGTCGATGAGTTCGGTCAATGGAGCGAGGTTATTGCTGACCCCGAAGGGTTCATATGGCCCTCGGTGCTGATGGAAGAGGACGACGGGGAACTGTTCTGGGTGGACGGTGGCGACATTCCTCTGTACGCGGATATCCCCAGTCTGGAGTACTCGTTTGAGTCACTTCCCTCAGGGACAACTCTTATAGCAGAGTTGTGGGTCTTCGATTATGCGGGGAACAGTGACTTCCTTAGCCTGGTAGAACTCGTCCCTTAGGCACTAGCACTCGCGAGGCTAGACCTCAGGACGACCTGGCCCTCGGGGTGATGCCAGTTGCAGTGCTCGACGTGTTCGTCTCGGTCGGGTCGCAATGGGGCGTCAGCGGTGATCTCACGGACGATGTTGACCACCCGGATGGTTTCCCCGGCAGCGAAACTTCGGCTGGCGAAGACTCCAGATCCCTCGATGTCAGAGTGCCGAACCTCCACGTCCATGACCGGACGATCGTCAATGTTCATAAGAGATCAACCATAATAGGTTGATGATGTTTCTCGGAATCACTCATAATCAATTCCCTCTTCTTCCATCACTACATCCCAACGGTCCATACATTCAAGGCATCTGTATGCAACTACATCTCCAGGTTCAATTTCCTTTTCTGGGTGTATCAATAGTTTGCATTCACCGCCGCAATCAACACAAACAATCGTTTCTGGAGCTTTCATACCTTTACACTACTTCTTGCCCACTGTCGCTGTTGCATAAGTTTTTTAGCTACTGTTATCCGATGCCTAATGGAATTAGAAAATGATATTGACAATTCTTCACCCAGGAGAAATGGGTATTTCTGTGGCTACCGCTGCAATCAGCTCAGGCCATAGGGTTTTATGGGTTTCCGAAGGCAGATCTGAAGCCACTAAAAAACGTGCTTCGTTTCATAAGCTTGAGGATATTAAAACACTTTCTAATATTCATGAAAGCGACATTGTTTTCTCAATCTGTCCGCCGCAATCAGCCATAGAGGTAGCGAAAGCTGTTGCAGAAACTGGATTCGAAGGACTCTATATGGACGCTAATGCAGGATCTCCAGAAAAGAAGCATTTAATTAACAAGCTTTTAGAGAGTAACAATATCGACTTTGTGGATGGTGGAATTATTGGACCTCCTGCAAACTCTGAAGGATCAACACGACTTTACGTTTCCGGTGAAAGATGCGACGAGATTAAAGCTGTTTTTACGGATGGTTTTTTGAGTGTTCTTTCACTTGGAGATGAGATAGGCAAAGCTGCTTCTTTAAAAATTGCTTACGGCGCCTGGACTAAAGGCTCGAGTGCGTTGATTCTTACTGTTAGAGCCATGGCGAAAAACGCCGGAGTCGAAGAAGACCTACTTCATGAGTGGGGTTTATCCCAACCCGGTGCTGAAGCAATGACTTTAATGTCAGCGACTTTGAACCCTCCTAAAGCTTGGAGGTTTGTTTCTGAAATGAATGAAATTTCTGAAACCTTTGCTTCGAACGGAGTTCCGAATGTTTTTTGGGACGCTGCTGCTGAAGTTTACGAACGGTTGAAAGATTTCAAGGATGTTCCTAATGAGCAGGTAAATATAGATTTAGTTCTTCAAAAACTTATTGAACCAAATGAAGACATTTAAAGTCTTTGAAATTAGACTCCTTTATCTATTAAGTCTTTTCTTGTTAAGAAGAAAAGCATGACACTATTATTCGGATTTTATTTTGATGACTGAAATTAACGGAACTTTTGAACCATCCTTTGGAGCAGTTGCAGAAGCTTTCGAAAAGAACTTCGACGAAGGAGATCTGGGTGCTTGTTGTGCTGTCTTTGTAGATGGCGAAATTGTTGTCGACCTTTGGGGTGGAGTTTCCAACTCGGAAAAAGGGACTTTGTGGGAAAAAGACACAATCATAAATGTGTGGTCAACCACAAAGACGATGGCGGCAATTTGTATCTTGATGCTTTTTGATCGGGGATTAATTGAGCTAGATTCACCTGTTTGCAAATATTGGGAGAACTTCGCTCAAAACGGAAAAGAAGGAGTGCTTGTTAGCCACCTACTATCTCATTCAGCTGGACTACCTGGATTTGACGCCCCTATAACTGAAGATCAGTTGTTTGACTGGGATTACACTTGCAACCGACTAGCCTCTCAGTCGACCTGGTGGGAGCCAGGAAGCATGTCGGGCTACCACCCAATGACTCAAGGATGGTTGCTTGGAGAACTTCTCAGACAAGTAGATGGTCGTACTTTAGGAACTTTTTTTAAAGAAGAAGTTGCTAACAAGATTGGTGCAGACTTTCATATCGGATTACCCGACGAACATTTTGATCGAGTCGCCCTATTAGATACTGATTCTGTTGACGGACCTGTAGTTCTGACTGACCAAGCACCTCACCCTTTTGTAGAACGTGTTGAGAAGCATGGAAAGATGGGCGCAAAGTTAGCTAATACTGACCGTTGGAGAAGCTCTGAATTCCCAGCTGCAAACGGGCACGGAAATGCACGATCTGTTGCCCTTGTACACAGTTTGATTGCACAAAATGGTAGTTCAGACAGTTTTAAACTTGTTTCCTCTGACACCGTTGACAAAATTTTTGAAATCCAAACTGATGGAACAGACCATATTCTTGGTGTCCCGATTCGTCACGGTATGGGTTTCGGTTTACGAAGTGAACTGATGCCTATAAGCCCCAATGAGAAAGCTTGTTTTTGGGGAGGCTGGGGAGGCTCTCTGGCGGTAATCGATGTTGATGCAAACATGTCATTTGCTTATGTAATGAACCGTATGGCCCCAAGCCTTCAGCATGACATGAGAGCAGGTCGCCTACTCATGGCAACTCACGCCGGAATATTGTCTGAATAACTCAACTGTATAAATGAACCATTCGTCTACTCCGAAAATACCTTTCGGTATTTCCGTATTGATAGTCTCGGGTTTTTTCGCAGCGTTGTCTCAAATCGGTCAAATTACGATTATCGGCAAGCAAGTATGGGACATGACTGGAAATGAACTCGATTTAGGTTTAATTGGTGTGGCTGAATTTTTACCAGTTGCTCTTCTGGCACCAATAACTGGATCTATAGCTGACCGTTTCGACAGAAGACGAGTACTTGCAATAGCTCTTTCAGGTGAGGCAATTGTTTCAATTTTCCTCTTTTCATATATTCGCACTGAGCCGACCTCTTTAAAACCAATTTTTGCTTTAGTTCTGCTATTCAGTGTCTTCAGATCTTTCGCTGTGCCTGCTAATCGCGCTCTTCCTATTGATCTAGCTCCACCGGGAACTGTTGAGAGAGTGGTCGCGTTAAAATCAGTCTCTTTTTTGGGTGGGGCCGTTGCCGGTCCACTTATTTTTAGTTTTCTATTCGTAGCCGATATCGCTCTTCCCTATCTGGTGGCTGCAATCGGCCTTTCAATTGGGATAGTGCTTCTTACTTTGGTTCCGAAACCTCCAGTCATTCAATACAAACCAACTGGAACCAAGGAAGTAGTGAAAGACGCTTTTGAAGGTTTGCGTTTCATCCGAAGAACTCCGATTTTATTTGGAGCTATAAGTCTTGACCTTTTTGCGGTCTTGTTCGGTGGAATAATTGCTTTGCTGCCTGCAATAGCTGAAGAACGTCTAGGTGTTGGGGCTGTTGGACTTGGATGGCTGCGCGCCTCAGTGGGGATCGGCGCTGGAATAACAATGCTTTCTCTTTCATTTAGACCCTTGAAACGCAATGTGGGTAGAAGACTTATTCAAATGGTTGGAATTTTTGGGATAGCAACCATAGCTCTTGCTATGACGCGAAGTTTCACTGTTGCATTCGTTCTAATTTTTGTAGCTGCATCTGCTGATGCTGTCTCAATGTTTATACGCGCCAGTCTTGTGCCTTTAGCCACTCCAGAACAAATGAGAGGACGCGTGCTAGCCGTGGAAAGTGTTTTTATTGGTGCATCTAACGAACTCGGAGCAGCAGAGTCAGGTGTCACGGCTGCATTATTCGGCTTGGTGGGAGCGATACTTTTCGGAGGTGTTGGGACTCTTTTGGTTGTTGTTTTATGGTGGCGACTTTTCCCTACGCTGCGTTCTGTGGATAGATTCGAAGACATAAGAGCAACTTGATTAGTGTTCAAATATAAAAAGTAAGAAATGGATAAAATGGATAACAAAACTTTAACTGTTCTATCAGATCACACTTCTGTGGTCGAAGTTTCCTGGGGAAACAGCAAACCTTGCATTAAAAAAAGCGACGTTCAAGAAGTTTTGGGATGGGAACTAAAAGACGAAGGACTTTGCAAAGAAACAACCTGTGTTCCTGTGCCTTCAGATTTAACTTCTGACTCGTCTGAGTTTGTTGACTTGTTAACACTCACCGAAGCACTCGGATTCTCGACTGTGGTAGATATCGAATCAGGATTTCTTGCTATAGATACCTTCTCTTCGCTCCGTCACTCTGCTCTTTCAGAACGTAAAGCCCCTGACATAAAACTTCCAGACCTTGATGGAACTATGCGTTCCCTTTCCGAATGGAGCGATAAGAAAAAGTTGCTTGTAGCTTTTTCGAGTTGGTGAGGATGTGCTTTTGATCTGCCAGGCTGGCAGACGCTGTTCGAAGATTTAAAAGATGAAAATTTTATTGTGCTTGCAGTCGCTATAGATGAAAATGTTGAAGCGATCAAAGAACTCGCCAAAGAAGCCACTTACCCAGTTTTAATTGATGCCGACCATCTCTTTAGTGACCTTTACGCAGTCAGTAATGTTCCAACTGTTATTTGGGTTGACGAAAATGACATTATTATTCGACCAAATGCTGGAGAGTTCGGTAGTGATACTTTTGCTGAATTAACTGGCATCTCTTGTGCAGATCACATGAGTCAAGTCAAAGACTGGGTGAAGGAGGGGGTCATCCCTGAAGATGCAAAACATACTGTTGAAGACTTTGATCAAAATGAAATTACCGCTCGTCTACATTTCAGGATTGCCGCTAATTCGCTTAGAACCGGACTTGGTGAAGTTTCCGAACAACATTTTGAAAAAGCCGAAGAACTAGCGCCTCTGGATTTCACGATTGTGCGAGCGTCCATGCCTCTTCGTGGTGGTAATCCTTTTGGGGAAGAGTTTTTTGATCTTTATGAAAAGTATCAAAATGCCGGATCCCCTTATCATGGGATTCCACGCCAAACAGCAAAATTGGGGAAAAATGACTAAGAATGTAGTTGTTTGGGGAACTGGAAATGTCGGCAGACTTGCAATAAGGGCAGTAGCTTCCCACAAAGAATTGAATCTAAGTGGTGTAATCGTTCATAGTGATTCCAAAGTCGGAACTGATGCCGGAAGTATCGCTGGCATAGCTGACTTGGGAGTCGTTGCAACCGATGATGTCAAAATTGCAGAATCATCTGATGTGGATGCTGCTATTTACACCGTGAATGCTGATTTCCGCCCCGACGAATCGTTATCAGAGATTCTTCCTGTCCTTAGAGCAGGCACGAATGTTGTCTCAACGAGTTTTCATCCATTGCTGCATCCGCCATCTACGCCGGAACCTATGCGTTCACAAGTTATCGAAGCATGTGAAGAGGGCGATTCTTCTATTTTTGTTTCTGGCATCGACCCTGGTTGGATAATTGACATTCTTCCTATTTTCTTGGCGAGTATGGGTTCAAATATTACCGAGGTGCGTGCTCAGGAAATCGCCAACTACGCCGGTTATGACCAACCCGATGCTGTCAGATTTTTATGCGGTTTTGGACAACCAATGGAATATGAAGCACCCATTCTCACTGATTGGGCTCTTATGCAAGTTTGGGCACCCATGATCAGAGTTTTAGCCGATGGCTTTCAGGTTGAGCTGCAAGAAATTACGACTGAAGTTGATAAACGTCCTCTTGAAAAGAATGTTTTCGTTGAAGGAATGGGAGATTTCGAAACTGGGAGTCAAGGTGCGCTCCGTTTTGAAGTCAAAGGGATAGTTAATGGCAAGCCTCTCTTGGTGATAGAGCACGTAACGAGAATTGATGATGACTGTGCTCCCGAATGGCCAAAAAACAGTCCAGAAGGTGGTTTTCACAATGTGATCATCACCGGAGATCCATGTCTGACAGTTTCGGTTCATGGTGAAGACTCAATTGACCCTGGTGCCGCATCAGGTGGCAATTTCACCGCAGCCAATCGAATTGTTAATGCGGTAATACCAGTTTGTGAAGCCAATTCTGGAATCATTCATCCACTCGACCTACCGACCAATTTGGGTTCTTCTCAGATAAAACAATAAAACCCTTTTACAGAATCGAGGGGGTCGGGTTATTTATTCCTAAATATTTAGCCAATGAAGCAGTGACCATATTAGGTATGGCTGGATTTGAATCGTCTTGCATGAAACCAGCATTCACAAGCCGGTCTCCAAGTCGTATAAAAATAGAACAAAATCTCATTGTGGCAAAAACCTCCCAATAACGAACATCCCGGCTGNCTTCTCCTGTAAATGTTTCATAGATCGAGATCATTTCCTCCCGGGTCGGGTAACCCTCCATTCTTTCAACACCCATGTCATCAAAGCTCATACGGTCAAACATTAACCACCACCCGAGGTCTGCCTCTGTAGGCAAAAGGGAACATGCCTCCCAATCCAGAACTGCGGCTGCTTTATAATTTTGCCAGATGATATTGCCAATTCTTGCATCACCCCATGAAAGCCCAACTCTTTCATCTTTTGGATCATTTACCTCCAACCAGTTGAATGCCTCATCTAAAACNGGATGTTCCCTACCTTTAAGCTCTGATAAGGAATAGTTTCGCCAAATATCTATCTGATTCTGCGTGGTCGGCTTTCCTATTCCACTACAGTCAAGCCACTCGAGACCGGCTTCTTTCCATTTGATTGAATGAATTCCTGCCATCGCTCGCAGTCCATCTTCAACCAGGATTTTTCTCTCCTCAGGAGTGGATGAATCAACAAGAAAACCTTCGGCTGTATACCGAGGATTGTCACTGGGTATCTCACCTTCAACAAAACCCATTGCAAAAAAAGACCTGCCGAGGGGTTCAAGGTTCTCCTCATAACTCAACAATTCAGGCATCGGGGCGACTTTCTGATCTGCAACAGTTTGCATGATTCTGTGCTGCAAATAACAAGACTCTTCAAGACCACTATGTTGAACAGGGAACATGCCACCGTCTTTGGGTTCGATACGACCTACAAATTTTTCACTGTGCTCTTTTCCCTCTTCCTCCCATTGAGCTTTGAAAATAATTGTTTCATTAGAGAATCCAGTCGCTACGGGAATATCGAGCTCAATGATCTCAAGATTATTTGCAACAGGTTTTTCTCTAGACAGATAATTTTTAAGAGCGCTTTCATAGCCTTCCTGATCAGTTGGCAACATCTGTCAAACTTTCTGATAAAACTTTTCGAGCCACCTTTTCTCCCTCTTTCATCAAGTTAGGAACATTCTGAAAATCAATATCTAAATCACCATCTGAATCTTGAAGTCCTATATGTATTACTTTTACGTTTTTTGGCACATCAGCCCACTCTTGTCGTGACAATTCAGCCGTAGCTGCACGAAATCCAATCATCATCAATGAAATCGCTGTCTGTTTTTCTGGTGGCAGGAATCTTGTTGCAACATCTAAGACAATCACTCTTGTNGGTTTTAATGAAATCGCCTTTCTCAACGGGATATTCGAAACAACACCACCGTCTAAATGGTAATCATCATCGGCTAACTGGACTGCAGGTAGAAGCCCTGGGAGTGCTGCAGAGGCAAGAAGTAAATCAACACTAGGNCCCTCATTCCACCAATTGATTAAACCTGTCGAGGCGCTTGTAGTNCCTAAATGGAAAGGGATTTCTGTCTTACTTAGGTCCGTCGAAGGAATATTTTCTTGAAGAAAATTTTTTAATTTTTCACCTGTGTCAAAGCTTGGCTTNCCTCTAAGTATCGACGTAANTCGCCGAAGGGCATTTCCACTGATTGGAGGGTCTTCAACAATATCAAGCCATAGCCTCTCAAGTTCCTTTACTCGATCGAAAGTCGGGTCGCATGCAAACCAAAAACCATTAAGAGCACCTATAGAAACGCCTACTATTTCATCCGGTTTTATTCCAGCTTCAGATAAAACTTTTAACATTCCTATTTGTGCGGCACCCCTGACAGCACCTCCCGAAAATACGAAAACCGTTTTTGGTTTTCTCTTTGGAACCCAACGAGGTCGATTAGGAAACTTCATAGATNAGTATCAAGGTAGCTTGCTTGATGGGAAAAATGCGATTACTTGTTTCTGTAGCGATCAGAAAAAGCAGCTATCACAGATGTAAACCCAAAAATAACAATAAGAAACAAAACAGCTTTTNTTTCTATAACTCCTGTGANACCTAAAGTAATTGAACCAAACAACAGCAAGAGGGTTAACAAATAAGATCTTTTCATGCTTTACCCTTAATCAAGGAGCTGATTGGGTGATTTAATTTTCCCTTGGCCATGCTTCAGATATACGNGTCCAGGTATCTGTAAGAGCCTCAGGTATCACCCGAGTGTTAGCTGTAACAGTAGTGAAGTTTGTGTCTCCTCTCCAACGAGGAACTACATGCACATGTAAATGATCCGGCACTCCTGCTCCAGCTGCTTCACCTTGATTTAAACCGACATTTACTCCCTCAGGAGAAAATACTTCCTGCAGTGTCGTGGTCGCGTCTGTAACCATTTTCCATAAAGATTCATGCTCTTCGCTGCTTAACTCTGCAAGAGTCTCAACTGGTCTTCTTGGAACAATCAGAAGATGCCCGCTGGTATATGGATAAGCATTAAGTAGAACCATTGTTAATGTTCTTTTCTCTATAACAAAAGTTTCTTGATCTGGTAGCTGGCTTTGGTCAATAGCTTCAAACAAAGTTTTTTCTGAGTTATTTTTATAATTGTCACTATTTGTGAAAGCCAAATATTCTTTTCGCCATCCAGCCCACAAATTTTCTAACTTATTCAAATTTTCTTCTCCACCTCTTCATTTAAGCGAAGTAGAAAGTCCTGTATTGATAAACCTCGTTCAGGTTCATCGCTATTTCGCATGTTGTCAGCAACAGTATTATTTTTTATATCTTCATCTCCCACTACCAACAAATGTGGAATTTTTTCAACTTTTCCTGCCCTAACCCTCTTACCNAGAGGTTCATCAGCAATATCTATAGTGGATCTGAAACCTTCATTCTCTATTTTGACTAAAAGTGACTCTGCATAATTTTGATGTTCTGCCGCCACAGGCAATATTCTTACTTGCTCNGGAGATAGCCAAGTAGGGAACGCACCTGCATAGTGTTCGATTAAAACTCCAATAAATCTTTCAATCGAACCCAATAAAGCTCTATGTATCATCACCGGTTGATGTCTAGCCCCATCAGTTCCTATGTATTCAAGACCGAAACGATCAGGAAGGTTGAAATCTAATTGAAGGGTGGTCAATTGCCATGCTCTGCCAATCGCATCATTCACGTCCATATCAATTTTAGGACCGTAGAAAGCNCCCCCTCCTTCTTCAATGATGTATGGAAGTTCTTCTTTTTCAAGTGCCTGTCTTAAGCCTTCTGTGGCAAGATCCCATAGTTCATCATCACCCACAGATTTCTCTGGAGGTCTTGTTGAAAGTTTTGCTTGAAAGTCCGTAAAACCAAAATCTCTGAGCAGAGAAAGACAGAAAGCTAAAAGAGAGGATAATTCTTCCGGAACCTGCTCGCGGGTACAAAAAATATGGGAATCATCTTGAGTAAATCCTCTACTTCGAAGGAGTCCATGAACGGCACCCGAAAGCTCGTACCTGTAAACAGTTCCAAGTTCAAAATAACGTGTTGGCAAATCCCTGTAACTGCGTTGTGAACTTTTATAAACCATTACATGAAAAGGACAGTTCATTGGCTTCGGATAGTAAGTAGTTCCGTCCATTTCCATAGGTGGATACATGCCTTCAGCATAAAAATCTAAGTGTCCACTGGTTTCCCAAAGAACTGATTTAGCTATGTGAGGGCTGAATACAAAGCTGTAACCACCATTTTCATGTCTAGTACGGCTGTAATCTTCAATCACCTTTCGGATCAGTGATCCTTTCGGATGCCATACAGCTAGTCCTGGTCCTAAATCTTCTGGCCATGAAACTAAATCAAGTTCTGCTGCTAATCGGCGATGATCCCTCTTCTCTGCTTCAGCTAATCTCTCCAAATAATCTTCTAGATCCTTTTTGCTGGCCCAGGCTGTTCCGTATATGCGCTGGAGCATTGGCTGTTTTTCATCACCCCTCCAATATGCTCCAGCAACCTTTTGCAAGGCAAAATGGCCTAGTTTCCCAGTTGCTGGCACATGTGGCCCTGTGCAGAGATCAACAAAGTCTTGGCCATTCTTGTAATAACTGATAGTTCCTTCCGCTGAAGCTTCATTCGAAATTTCACTATCTATCTCACCAGTTGAAACTCTTTCAATAATTTCTTTTTTGAACTTATGATCTCCAAAAAGCTCTAAAGCTTCTTCAGATGAGATCTCGTGTCTTTCGAAATGCTGATCTTCTTTAATTATCTCGCGCATACGCTTTTCAATATTTATCAAATCATCTTCCGTGAAAGTAGCCCCGTCTGGGAGCTCAAAATCGTAATAAAATCCATCCATGATAGGTGGACCTATTGCATAGGTTGCTCCTTCCCAGATACTAAGAACAGCTTGGGCTAAAACATGTGCAGTTGAGTGTCTTAAAACGTATAAACCGTCTGCAGTGTCTGGAGTTATCACCGATACGGCATCCCCATCAGAAAGAGGTTTACTCAAGTCTCTTGTTTCACCGTTGATATTTAAAGCAATAGCTGCCTTAGCTAAACTTCTGCTTACATCAGCTGCTAAATCTGCACCTGTAGAACCTTCGGGCAAAGCACGAGTTGACTCATCTGGAAGAGTAACTTTTATTTCAGCCATACAACGAGGTTAGCTAATCAGAGAGTAAAGATTCAGTGTTTTTAGTACTTGAAGCACTAAATATCTAATTTTCTTCAATACCTATGAACCGCAACGCTGCTCTTGTCTTATATCGACTATTCAATTGGAGGATCACAGCACTAAAAGCTTCAATAGCAGTTGCATTCGACAAACCTCCAGCATCTAGAGGTCGTATCCCAGGGATCTTGGTTAAAAGCTCTGAAGTTTCCTCTGTCGCGTTCTTATGATCAGAACAAACCAACACGTCACTTTCGACATCTTCACTTAAATCACCTAATTCATTAGCTGGAACATGATGCATAGCAGCCGCTACATATGAATCCTGAATTACAGATTGGACTGTCGCTGCTACTGACCCGCGAGGTGGAACTAAAGGTTGGAATTCCCCTGCAACTCTAGCTATCGCATTAGACATGCAAATAACGACTTTCCCATGAAGGTGTTCTGCGACAGAACGAGCAGTTGTAGCAGCTGCATCCCACGGAGTCGCTATAACGATTAGATCTGCTTTTGCCGCATCAATATTTTCTGCTGCTGTGATTTGTAGTTCTTTTTCCGGCCATGCGGAAACTATCTCATCTCGAACTTCCATGGCGCGAGATTTACTTCGAGAACCTACCGTAATTTCATACCCCACTGATGCAAGTCTTGCCGCTAAAGCTTTTCCCGCAGGTCCTGTTGCTCCTAATAAGCCTATTTTCATGGTGATGATCCTAGGCAATATTGCTCTCCGAAACACTGATGGAATGTTTTTTATATACATCTGTCGAAGAATTCACGAATTATAGTTATAACACGTAGTCTTTTGTTGAGAAAGGAGCTTTCACTTTGGGTTTATTAAGCGGTAAGAGACTTCTCATTACTGGTGTGTTAACAGACTCTTCATTGGCTTTTGCGGTTGCAGAACGTTCAATCGCAGAAGGCGCTGAAATCGTTCTCACAGGAGCAGGCCGCGGATTGAGTCTCACTCGTAGAACTGCAAGAAAATTAGAAAGTCAGCCGGAAGTTCTAGAATTTGATGTCACGTCAGTTGAACAGGCGAAAGACTTAAATGCATGGCTTAAAACAAACTGGGGTGAAGTGGATGGAGCGCTTCATGCGATTGGTTTCGCACCTGAGGCTTGTCTAGGGGAAGATTTTATGTCTGCGACATGGGATGACGTGAAAGTAGCAATGGAAATTTCTGCTTACTCTTTGAAAACAATCGCTGAAGTAGTTTCCCCATTGATGCCCAGAGGAAGCTCGATAGTTGGTCTAGATTTTGACGCACGTTTCGCTTGGCCGGCTTACAACTGGATGGGAGTTGCAAAAGCCGCACTCGAATCAACTTCTCGTTACCTAGCTAAAACCCTCGGGCCCGATGGTATAAGGGTAAACCTTGTCGCAGCAGGTCCTATAAGAACCATGGCAGCAAAAAGCATCCCAGGTTTTTCTGAATTTGAAGACGCTTGGGACGGGCGCTCCCCTCTTGGTTGGGATGTTGAAGATCCCGATCCCGTGGCGCGCTCTTGCGTAGCATTATTTTCCGATTGGTTACCTGCGACTACAGGAGAATTGCTTCACGTGGATGGTGGATATCACTCCATTGGTGCTTAGTCCCACTCAAAATTTCCATAAGAAAACATGTACTTCCCTCTTTCTTCCTCCTCAGTGTGATTTAGCGGCATTTCAATGGGAATCCGATTTGTGCACCTTCGATTTACTATTTGATACGGATTAACTTCATTGCCTCTACCTATTGGTCCGGCATGAAATTCAAAATGTAAATGAGGGCCCGTGGCATTTCCTCCAGCTCCTAATTGGCCTATTACATCTCCAGCTGAGACTTTTCCGGATTTTTTACCATAATGGTATAGATGAGTTCCAAAATAATAGTCGCCAGTTTCAGCAATAAGCCTGAACGATTTACCTCCTACGGAGTCCCAGAAAAAAGTTATTTCTCCATCTACTGGGGCATAAAGATCTGCACCATAAAAGCCGACTAGGTCTACTCCCCTATGAATTCCTCTAGGTCTATTTTCATTCCATGAGTCATAAAATTTTACGGTATTGGACACAGGACAAACCCAGTCGTTGGAATTGGCTAGTTTCATTATCGTTTCTATATTTTCGTATTTTTTCTTATCTTTCTGAAGGCGTACCTTGTCGGCCTCTTCGATATTTTCTAGTTTTTCAGCACGACCAACCATTATCTTCTCGGCTTCTTCGATCCGCTCAAGTAGGAGCACTGCAACGTTTTCTAAAGATTTTTCTATTATCTCTTGACGTGAACGTATCGATTCGAAAGTTGTTGCCAAGTCCGTAAGGGCAGTTGTAGTTGCTTCAATACGATTTTCGATGATTGATATAACTTTCGAAGCTTTAGAAGTGAAAAATGGAAGCGTTAGCTTGCGTTCTAACAAAAACGGTGAATCATTTTCTCCCACTTCAATGAGTGCAGGTTGATTTTCTTGTGCACTTGAATAGCCACTAGGTAACAATGCAAGGAGAGAAGTAATAATAAGAACGCAAAAAATTCTGGACATCAATTAACAGTACATTTCCAGGCTGCTTGTGTCTCAACAATCGAGCTGAGAAAATTAAGTTTATTCAGTCTCGAGGTCAGATTCATCTTCAATCTCCCCTACAAGTTCCTCTATCACATCTTCGAGTGCTACTAGACCCAGGAGTACCTCTTCAGAATTCTTGACTCCGGCTAAATGACTTCGTGATCTGCGCATCTGTAAAAGCAAATCGTCCAAAAGCAAATCAGGTGGCACGATCAGCATTCTACGCATCATTTCCAAAGGCACCGGTTCGCCTTGTGATTGTTCTGGTAGCCGCAAAAAATCCTTAACGTGCATAAACCCGAGAAGATCATCCTCTGTGTTTCCAACTACGGGAAGCCTCGAATGGCCACTTGAAAGCACGACTTCCTCAATGGCAGACAAGTCCATTTTTCTGTTTATTGTGACCATCTGAGAGCGGTTTATCATAATCGACGAAACAGGTCTTCTCCCTAGATCCAAAGCACTGGTCAGAAGTTCATGTTCAAAAGTTTCTATAAGTCCCTCGTCTTTCGAAACTTTTACAACTGCTGAAAGTTCAGTTATTCCTAAGGCTTCATCACTTCCGACTTTTATTTGATGCTTTAGTGGTCTAACTGCGAAGATCACTATCGTGTCTAGAAGCCAAATAGCTGGTCGCATTACTTGAACAAAGAATCTTTGTATGGGCATAACCCAAATAAGCGTTCTTTCCGGATCAGCGATAGCCATATTCTTTGGGACTATCTCTCCGAACATCATCTGCAACACGGCGGCAATAGCTATAGCTGAAATCCAGGAAATCGTTTCTGTCGCTGAGATTGGAACACCGAGACTATCCAAAATGGTTCTTACCAATTCACCTACAGAAGGTTCAGCAATAATTCCAAGTAGAACACTACTCAAAGTAATTCCTAGCTGCGAACCAGAAATTTGTTTTCGTAGGTCTTTTCTTGCTTCTATTGAGTATTTAGCAGCTCGAGATCCCTCTTCTGCTAGTTCTTCTAGTCGTGACGTACGACTTGCCACTAAAGCAAATTCTGTTGCTACGAAAACAGAATTTATGAGAATCAATAAAACAGCGGCCAAGAATATTAAAAAGAGCATCTAAACGCCCTTCGCTTTAAAATCAGCCGGTGAGACAATACGAAGATTGGCTACTCTAAGTCCTTCTACTGCCAAAACTTCTATTTTCCAGCCTTCGGTTTCTATAATTTCACTTGGTTCGGGGAGGTGTCCGAGTCTGAAAAGAACATACCCGGCGACTGTCTCATAAGGGCCTTCTGGGATTTTTAACCCTGTTGATTCTTCAACTTCATATAAATTTAACTTTCCGGAAATGATCGTGCTTCCTAGACTTTCTGCACGTGTCTTTACTTCCATATGGTCGTATTCGTCCCCTATTTCACCCACTATCTCTTCGATGACATCTTCCATGCTGACTATGCCAGCGGTCCCTCCGTGTTCATCTGCGACTACTAATAACTGGTTGCGACTTTCACGCATGTCTGTCAACACATCATCTAAGTCTCGTGTCTCTGGGACTATTAGAACTTCGTTCATTAAATCTTTTACAGACAATGAGAATCTTTTCTTTATAGAGAAGTTATATAAAGACTTGACATGCACTACTCCTTGGATGTCGTCCAAATCAATGCCAAAAACCGGAAATCTTGAAAAGCCCGTATTCGCTGAGAGGTCGACAAGTTTTCTTACAGAGTCTTGCTTTTGGAGGGCCTTCACTTCCCCACGTGGGACTAAGACATCTGCAACTGTTTTATCAGCAAATCTTATTGATCTTCGAAGTAAATTAACCTCTTCGGAGTCTAGAACACCTTCATCACCCGATGCCTCAATTAGATGTTCAAGCTCTCCAAGGGTGTGAGAAGCGGATATTTCACTCTTTGGTTCTATTCCTAATCTGTTAACTATGCGATTAGCGCAATAATTGAGAAGCGCTACTACTGGAAAAAAAATCTTTCCGTAAATTTGAATCAGAGGAGCTAAAAGAAAAGTGATTCTTCTAGGAACTGCCAAAGCTAAGTATTTAGGAATCTGTTCACCGAGTACAAGATGTAAAGAAGTAGCAAACACAACCGCTAAAAAAACACTTAACCCCGAGTGGTTAGTCTCGCCAGTGAGAATCTTCGCCACTGTCGGTTCAGCTACAAAACCTAATAACAGCGCAGAAACTGTTATTCCGAATTGAGCTCCAGAAAGATAGACAGTCAGATTTTCTAAAAGTTTGCGCACCCTAGAAGCCCGCAAACTTCCACTTTCTGCTTCTGCTTCCACGCTGGCCCGATTAACTGCGACAAGGGAAAACTCTGCAGCGACAAAGAAGGCGTTTAGCAACAAAAGAGCAGCCGCAATGAACAAGCCAGACCAGATTGACATCGTCCTTACACTCTAGCGAACTCAAAAACTGCTTATACCTTGTGACACCGAAATCATTTGAACATCAATCCGATACTGTGAATCAATGGATTATGCGGGTCGTGTGAGCTTCGAACGAAAAAATCAAATTATTTCTGAAATCTCCATAGATCCCGATGTAAACAAACGCTGGTTTAAGCGTTTATACCCGCTTATACGAGAGCAGAGAACTTCTTTTTTAATTACTTCTTTTTGTGGAATCACAGGTCTCATTATTCAGGTATCAGTGCCTATGGTTATCCGCGAAGCCATCGACAACCCTCTTACAAACGGTTCTGGAAAAATCAGTTCGTATGCGTGGACGCTAGTTGCAATGGCTGTTTGTGCCTTTCTTCTTAGATACACGTATCGTTTTCTGCTTTTTAGAACTGCTTATCGAATTGAGACTCAACTGAGGTCTTTAATTTATAAACATCTGACTAAACTCTCATTTTCTTTTTTTGATCGAATTGCTAGTGGACAGGTTATCTCTAGAGCCAACTCGGATATTCGCTCAATCCAGCTGCTTTTAGCTTTTGGACCTTTAGCGATGCTTTCAATACTTAGTTTCTTTTTGGCTCTAATCTTCATGCTTTCTATCCATCCACCTCTTACTTTCGTAACTGTTGCTTGTATGCCGTTCGTGTACGTTCTAGCGCAGAAACTGAGAGATAAAGTTTTTCCTCTTTCATGGGTCACACAAGGACGCATGGCAGATTTAGCAATGGTCGTTGATGAAAATATTAACGGGTCAAGAATTGTAAAATCCTTTGCTGCTGAAAGGAAACAGATCGAATTGTTAGCAGAAAAGGCTCAACGGTTACGCTGGTCTTCAACTGCTCTGATTGATACACGAGCACGTTTTAATCCCCTGATAGAGGCTTTACCTCGTTTAGGTATGGCCAGTGTTTTAATGTATGGAGGCTGGCTTTCTATAAACGAAAAAATCAGTATCGGTGGACTTATCGCTTTCAGCAGTTATGTGATCATGATCTCTGTCCCTTTTAGAATGCTAGGATTTGTTCTCCTGCAAGCACAAAGAGCTGCTGCTTCTTCTTTACGTATTTTTGAAATCCTCGACGAAGAACCTGCCATAACGAACAAACCATCAGCAAGTAAAATTACTTCACCGTTAGGTAATTTGAGTTTCAGAAATGTCTCTTTTTCCTACCCCAATGGTGAGAATCCTTTAGTTCTGGACGACTTTAATCTCGAAATTGTAGCCGGGGAAACCGTTGCTTTGGTTGGACGAACGGGGTGCGGAAAGTCAACTGTAGCAAGACTCCTACCTAGGTTTTATGACGTAACTGGTGGATCCATTCTTCTAGAAGGTACGGACATAAGAGATTTATTAGTTGAAGATTTACGAACTCATATAAACGTGATCCCTGATGAACCATTCTTNTTTTCGGAATCAATCAGAAACAACATTGCCTTCGCTCGCCCGAGTGCGGGAAAAGAGGAGATAACCGCTGCCGCTAAAGCAGCCCAGGCAGATGATTTTATTAAAGATCTCAACTTCGGGTATGAAGAAGTTGTGGGTGAAAGAGGCTACACACTTTCGGGAGGACAGCGTCAAAGAATCGTTATAGCCCGAACGCTTTTAGCAAATCCTAAAATCCTTATACTGGATGATTCCACCAGTTCTATAGATGTAGAAACAGAGTCCCTCATCCATACTGCTTTAAAGGAACTTTTACAAGATCGAACAACTTTGGTCATTGCTCACAGGCTCTCAACTATTGCTTTGGCCGACAGGGTCGTACTTATGGACTCAGGCAAAGTTAAAGCTGAAGGAACTCATGAATACTTACTAGCCAGCTCACCGGAGTACGAGTCAATATTGGCCTCTGGTGCAATAAGCACAACGGAGTAACAGATGGGTTTTGGNGGTGGAATCGGAGGTTTTTCAATTGGACCTTCTTCAGTTCAATCTANCGCTGAAGCAGGTTTACCTTTTGCAGAGTTGCATGATGATCTCCTCGAAAGAACCGACAAAGTCTTAGAAAAAGAACCCAACCACCCTGATCCAAAAATTTCTTTTTCACACAGCAAGTGGGAACGTTCGCCTTTTACTCTTAAAACATTTCTTTCATCCCACGTTTTTTTACTTTGTCTTGCTCTCCTTTTGGTCGTCTTAGAATCAGGACTTCAACATCTTGGACCTTTGCTTACACAAATTGCTATCGATGAAGGTGTCGCTAATAAAAACACTCAAGTACTATTTATCACTTGTATTTGTTATGTAGTTTCTATAGCAATATCCGCAGGAGTTTCCTTTGTGCGGACTTCTTTTACCGGAAGATTAGGAGAAAAACTTGTTTATAAATTGAGAATACGAGTTTTCACTCACCTGCAACGACAGTCATTGAGCTTTTTCACAAATGAAAAAGCAGGTGTTCTTATGACNCGCATGACAAGCGATATCGAATCTTTGACTGTTCTTTTTCAAGAGGGNCTGGTAAATTTTGCNGTTCAAATAATAACTCTGCTTGTAATCACTGCTTATCTGATAGTTCTTAATCCAAATCTGGCACTGATATCTCTTCTACTAGTAATACCAATAAACATAATTCTGACTTTGTGGTTCAGAAAGGTTTCCATTTTCGGATATCTAAATGTTCGGGACAAGATTGCCGATATCCTCTCGAATCTTTCCGAAAGTCTTGCGGGCATGCGAGTAATAACTGCTTTCAATCAACGCAAATACCGTTCAGAAATGCATGACAAAATAACCATCTCTCATTTTGAAGCAAACCTTTATACAGGTCGAGCGCAAGCACTCTTCGGGCCTGGCACAGAGTCAATAGGGATCATTACACAGGCAACAATTTTATTTATCGGTGGGAATATGGTCTTAAAAAATGAACTAAGCATTGGAGAATTAACCGCTTTCATATTATTTCTAACCTCTTTCTTTGCTCCAATCCAAAGTCTCGTTCAGTTATACAACCAGTACCAGCAAGGTAATGCATCAATTGTAAAACTCCGGAATCTTCTTTCTACTGTTCCGAGCGTTTGTGAAAAAGAAAATGCTATCGAGATGCCGAAACTTGTTGGTTGTGTTGAATTGAAATCGGTTGATTTCAGCTACGAAATAGACAAACCAGTTCTAAGAGATGTTGATCTAAAAGTTGAATCCGGAGAGATTCTAGCTTTAGTGGGTCCGACTGGAGCAGGTAAATCAACTTTAGCGAAGCTTATTTCACGTTTTTATGATCCTGATAGCGGAAAGGTTCTAATTGATGGACACGACTTACGTAATGTTCAACTTGAGTCTCTCAGGAGACAGGTTGCTGTAGTTCCCCAAGAACCTTTTCTTTTCAATGGGAGTATCAAAGAGAACATAATCTTTGCTCGNCCTGATTCTAATGAAAATGATATTCAGAAAGCTTGTGAAGCAGCAGGATTAACTGATTTGATTAATCGTCTTCCAGATGGAATAGATAGCGCTGTTCATGAAAGGGGGGCTTCTCTCTCAGCGGGAGAGCGTCAACTTCTTGCGCTTGCTCGTGCCTTCCTGTGTCAACCTCAACTTTTGATTTTGGATGAGGCAACCTCAAATCTAGATTTACTTTCCGAGTCTTTAATAGAAGCAGCTTTGGACAATTTACTTGAAGGACGTACAGCCATAATAGTTGCTCATCGAATTGCTACTGCTATGAGAGCTGATCGTATAGCGGTAGTTCATAATGGTTCAATACTTGAGGTAGGAACTCATCAAGAACTAGTGGANTTAAAAGGAAAATANGCAACTATGTACAAGACTTGGACTGAGCAAGGCGGAATGGAGTCAAGTCAACTATGAGTGTTTTTGAAGTACTCGCTGGCTGTTTTGTTTATGCAGTTGGTTGTACCCTTCAAGGCGTTTTAGGGTTTGGCGCAAATCTTTTAGCAGTGCCAATTCTCGCTTTAATAAATCCAGATTTTGTTCCTGGGCCCGTTCTTTTAATAAATCCTTTACTTTCAGGTTTTTTTACTTTTCGAGAACGAGGCAATGCAGATAAGTATGGTTTGACATGGACTGTTCTGGGAAGGCTTCCTGGAATCGCTTTAGCCGTATTAGCACTTAGTGTCGTAACTGAGGAAAGAATCGGAGTGCTTTTTGGNT
Organism: Acidimicrobiaceae bacterium; assembly: GCA_002716285.1. Lineage (GTDB taxonomy): Bacteria > Actinomycetota > Acidimicrobiia > Acidimicrobiales > MedAcidi-G1 > MedAcidi-G1. Next base: position 6,530 of record PBAM01000016.1, on the reverse strand, counting down.
CTCTTCTACTTTTTGCCATTGCCTTGAAAGTAAGTGGTTTGAAATTCGAAAGATCGCAAAAAAATCTGATGCTCGGTGGTTGTGTAAGTGGCTTTATGGGCACCGCGGTCGGTGTTGGAGGGCCACCGATTGCTTTGCTTTACCATGACGTTCCAGGATCTGTTCTTAGAGCCACTCTTTCTCCTTACTTCTTGATTGGAACTGTCATATCTGTAAGTGCTCTTGCACTAACAGGAAATTTCGATTCAGGAGATTTACTAATAAGCATTTATCTTCTTCCTTCAGTGCTTATAGGGATGGTTATATCAGGACCTCTCAGAAAAACACTTGATCACAAGTGGATAACTCCTGGTGTTTACTTCTTGTCGGGCACAGCTGCAATTACGCTCTTAATAAGATCATTGTTCTAGTGTCAATAATATGTCTCTANTAAAATTAACTTCAGTCAGTAAAACGGACTCAGGTGCAAAAATACTTCACAATATTGATTGGGAAGTTAACCCTGACGAGAACTGGGTTGTNCTAGGNCCTAACGGTTCAGGTAAAACTTCATTACTTAATATCGCTTCTTTAAATCTGCATCCGAGTAAAGGGGATGTAGAAATCCTTGANCATATTTTAGGTAAAACAGACTTGCGTTTGCTCAAACCAAAAATTGGTTTCATGTCAACTTCGTTGAATTACAAATTCAGATTCAATATAAAAACGATAGAAGTGGTAGTAACAGCTCTTACAGGNGCANTNGANCCNTGGTGGGATANTTTNNGNACATCNGANTGGNAGCANGCTCNTCAANTNTTAGANAATGTNGGCTGTGGAAAAAAATCTGANCAACCATTCGGNACNTTATCNACNGGAGAAAANCANAGAGTTCTTTTAGCTAGAGCACTCATGCCGGAACCCGAAATACTATTTTTAGATGAACCAACTAGCGGTTTAGATTTGGGGGGTCGTGAAGAGCTCTTACTAGTTCTTTCAAATTTAGTGAATGAAGAAGAATCGCCCCCGATGGTTCTAGTAACTCATCACCTAGAAGAGATACCAGTTGATTTCAGTCATCTTCTTCTACTAAAAAATGGTGAGACCGTTGCTTCAGGAAAGATGAACGAGGTAATGACATCAGAAAATATCTCTAAATGTTTCGACTTGAATGCTTCTATAGATAACACCGCTGGACGCTGGAACGTTCATATTCGCACGGACGAAAATCAATAACATGCACGCACTCATCATTACTGGAGGCCCCTTACCTTCTTGCAAATTTCTCCTTCCTGAAGCACAGTTGGTAATTGTTGCCGATTCCGGCGGTGATCATGCTGAAGAACTAGGCCTCGAAGTTGACCTAATAATTGGTGACTTTGACTCTTGCTCGGAGGAAGCAATTGGGAGGGCTAAAGAAGTCCGAAAATTTCCAATAGATAAAGATTTAACAGACCTGGAATTGGCACTTGCTGCAGCTATTGAAAAGAACTGCTCCTCAGCGACGATTATCACTTCATCACGGGGAAGATTCGATCACACTTTTGGAAATATCGTGGTGGCAAGTTCAAACCGCTGGAGCGAACTTGAAATCGATCTGTTTGTTGATGAAAGCTACACCAAAGTAATCAGAGACAAGGCAAAATTAACCGGCAACCCTTCTGACACATTGACACTACTCGCTATGGGGGGCACTGCTTTTGGTATCACCAGCAATGGGCTGAAATGGGAATTAGATGGAATCGATCTTAGTGCTGGTTCAGGTTTAGGTATTTCTAACGAATTCACAGCCCATGAAGTAGAAATTTCTGTTGATGAAGGAACTGTTCTCTCAATTCAATCATTCGACAGCTATTGAAGCCCCTCATTTTTTGATTATTGATTAATGCGACTTTCACGGGATTATCCGCTATGAGCTAGATTCAATTTGTGCGCAAACATCCAAACAGGCTTTTTCGATGACAATCAGCGAGGAAGTATCGGAACTCTCGACTCTATTGAATGATCCGAGTACTGTTTTGCGCCCACCAGAGATTGTAATGAAACCCACAAGTCTCGGTGCTGCAAGAATGACTCGATTTAGTTTCAGCCGATCATTGATCCGTCGAGCATTTATGAATCAATGGGAAATTAAGCGCCTAGTTGTCGACTTTGACGAATTTGGAAGAGGACATATTATCTATCGCATTCTTGCCGAGGAGAAACTTTTTCACTTCGTGGCCTTCACTTCGACTATCGATGAAGCTCTACATACTGACCGTGTGATAGCGGACGTGTGGGAAGTAACTGCAGCATTGGTAGAAGGCGAAATAGATAACGAATTTCTGCAGTTCTTAAGCGATGAAATTCCGAAACAAGAACTAAGCCGACTGGACTCTCGAGTGCTTGTATTAACCAGAGGGAACCGAAGTGTTCGATTTTATGACTATTTGGTGGAACGTTTAGCGAATGGCAAACAACCAGAGTCAAAACAACTAGGTGATGCTGGTTACATCATGCGGAGTACAGCCTTCTATGGAAACGGAAAATTTGGCATGCGGTCGTTTTTAGGTTTCGAAGATCAACATCCACTTTCTGCGCCTTACAGGGCACAGTTTCTCGCGGCATGGCTTTTTAGGGAGGTTGGTTACGAGTCAGTAGAACATTGCGCTAAAGCAAAGAACCCTGACGCTACACATTTGAACGATGAATGGAGTTGTTTTTTTGGTCTAGGTAATGCGACAGGTTTAGGGTTGGTCCCTTGGGCCATGAAACATCCTGGAGAATTGAATTCCTGGGTCGCTATAAGAGAATTGGCTCTTTCTAATGTTCGCTCCCTGAAAGGTTCAACCTCAAATAAGCAGACTCTTGAGGAATGGTTTGATAAGGCTTACCAATATTTCTCTTCACTGGGTGGTGATGACCGCTGGCCTTGGATGGGGCCTGATTCTCTAGCAAAAGCGACCTTACTCATCCATGACATCTTCGGTTCTTTAAGCGAAAATGACTTTCCTTTCAACGATCTTTACTTGTGGGCTGAAAAGCAAGACGTTGAAATAACCGAATTGGTGGTTTCATTATTGTTGGAACTAGACGACACAGATGACGAAGTCATCGACAGCCTTCTAGTGGTCGCAAGTGAAAAAAAAGACAACTTCAATGTCATAGTTGAAGACCTAAAAAAAATAATCAACGAAAAGTATTTCTGGTTAAACGAACTTAATCTGGATGAATCAGAAGCTAAGCACTACTGGTGGGTTATGTCTGACAATGCTGAGGAACCACGTCGTGCCGAAAGGTCTGTTATTGACCCAGCACACAGAGAAATACCAATAGATATATCTTTGCGAATCAGCAAATTAATTGGAGATCTATACGCAACAGATGAAAAAACTTCTGTAAGCGAATTTCTTCACTCTTTTCCAGAACACGGGATTGCAGTTAAACGCCTCCTCAATGATTCAGGGCCATACAGCGAACCCAGAGAAAACGTTTGTGATTTTAAACACCTACCGTTAAATCTGCAACGGTTTCAACTAGCCATGTATGGAATGGACAACTTCTCTCCACAGTCGACAGACTGGCTGAGGGTAACACTTTTTCAGGGAGCTCCTAGAGTGTCAGAAATCGGATCAAAAGATTCAGATAAATGGATTTTACCTAGACAACCGGGAGGTCTCATCTAATGCTTGTAGACGGTCTAGAAATAAACAATTGGAACCGCTCAACAGTAAAAGAAGTCAAATCTGGCGGGATTGACGTAGTCCACGCTACTTGCGGAGTTTGGGAAGACTTGGCAGGAGCAGTTACCAAAATCGGAGATTGGCGGCACTTTGCTCGTGAGAACTCTGATCTCGTCAGAATCGTAAGAAACGTTCAAGAAATGCACAAGGCTAAAGACGAAGGGGTTCTGGGAGTAATTCTGGGTTTTCAAAATAGCTCCATGCTGGGTGATGACCCTGAAATGGTGGACATTTTTGCCGATCTCGGAATACGGATAATTCAACTTACATACAACATTTCAAATCATCTTGGATCCAGTTGCTGGGAACCTGAAGATGGTGGACTAACTAGAGTGGGTCATCGCATGATCAGTGCCTTCAACTCATCCGGAATACTTGTTGACATTTCGCATGTTGGAAATCGAACTGGTCTCGAAGCTATAGATAGTTCTGAGAAACCTATTGCAGTGACTCACGGTAACCCCTCCTCTTTTTGTGACTCCCCGCGTAATAAACCTGATCATCTCATAGAAGCTCTTGCAGGTAGAGGTGGCATCATCGGTTGTACTCTTTACCCTCTTTTTATGGGTGGAGATACGACTACACGTCTTGATTGGTGCCGTATGGTCGCAGACACTGCGGAAAAGATCGGTGTCATGCATGTGGCGATTGGCAGTGATTCAGTGGTTGGCTGGGCACCTGACGCCTTGGGTTGGATGCGGAGTGGACGCTGGGACAGGCCAAAACAAGCTGAAGATGTACCCACTTTCCCAAATTGGCCTGAATGGTTTAAAGGTCCAGAAGATTTTGACTCATTATCTGAAGGGCTTTCTGAGGTGGGTTTCTCGTCAGAAGAAATCACTTCAGTTATGGGTTCTAACTGGATTCGTTTGTTCGAAGATGTGTTCAATGAATAAAGCAAGCATTCTTGTGGCTCCAAGAGAATTAAAGGACCAAGTCGAAAGAGCAAATCGTGTTCTTGGCTGTGAGGCTAGTGTTGCTGATCATTTGGCCGAAGATGTGACTTTCTGTGAAATTAACTATGGTCAAGGAATTTCTTCTTGGCTGGAAATAGCAACCTTAGATTCAATGGCCTTAGATGAGGTTTTGAGAAGTTCGCTTCGACTAGGACTGCCAACAAACACTAAGTCTGTTGACGTGCATTTTGACTCTCCTGTCTTATTTGTTTTACTCGCGCGCACTTTACACAATCAAGAAAATTATGGAATTGCTTGGTCCTGTGATAGCGAAGTGACTTCTGGTCGTTCTCCAGTTGTCTCTGTTTATCTAAGATCCGATACTTCTCTCTCTCCATCAAGAAATCAGAAAACAGTCGATGCTTTATCAACTGGATTAAAGATTTCACTTGATGAATGGGACCAGTTAAACAAAATTGCTTCTAAGTTCCTTATGTCAGAGGAGATTTTAGATGCCTCTTAAGACAATGACTTCATCGATAGAAATGACCTATAACAATGGGTAGAAACTTGCTAATATCTCTCGATGAAATAGAGGCAACCACAAAAAAAGCACTTACTGTTCATGGTGCTTCTCTTGAGGTTGCCTCTCTTGTTGCTCATGCAGTTCGCACTGCTGAAGAAAAAGGAAACAAGATATGTGGCCTCTATTATGTCGAAAGTTACTGCCTTCAATTAGAAACTGGTCGAGTTGATGGTGTAGTTGAACCGATTATTACTAATAACAAAGCCGGAACTGTAAGAGTAGATGGGCGATTCGGTTTCGCTCAGTCGGCTTTTGCGGCAGGTTTCAGTAAAGCGATAGAGGTGGCTCGTAACAATGGAATATGCGGTTACTCGGTTGAACACACACAAACTTGTACTTCTTTAGGATATTTCACAGAGCAGCTAGCCAAATCGGGAATGTTAGCTATAGGGGCAACCAATGCTTCTGCGGTAGTAGCCCCCCCGGGTGGTTCAGTACCTGTACTTGGAACTAATCCAATTGCTATGGCAGTACCAGATGGCAAGGGAGGAATAGCTTTCCAATTTGATTTCAGTACAAGCGCTATAGCGTTAGGCAAAATTACAATGGCAGCCGCTGCCAATGAACCGATTCCTCTTGGCTGGGCAGTCGATAAAGATGGAAATCCGACCACCAATGCTAAAGATGCTTTAGAAGGTTCCTTGCTCTCTGCAGGTGGATACAAGGGTTATGGTCTTGGACTCATGGCAGAACTATTAGCTGGTGCATTAACCGGTTCGAGGTTGAGTGTCGAGGTTCCACCTTTGAAAACACCTGAAGGTGAAGCTCATGACCTGGGTCAGTTCTACATAGTAATTGATGTAGAAGCTTACGATGACAGGTTTCTGCAAAGAGTAGAAAAACTGGCTGATGTAATTGAATCGCAACCAGGTGCCCGCCTACCTGGTGCAAATATTCCTACCCCTGATGAAGTTGAAGTTGATGATGTTTTATGGTCAAACATAAAACATCTTTCCAGCAACTAAAAATACTCCGAACCTAAAGGGGGTTCTTCTCGGATATTCGTATCATTCGAGTTGCATCCACCGGTAAAAGATTCTTTTCAGGCGGGGGTGGGATGCCTTAAGAAATTAGAGAAGTTGTTAATTCGTTTATAGTTCTGAAATTCAAATATCCTTTCATTCCTCTATGAACGACTGACCGAGAGTCAGCGACCCATAACAACCACTCTGTTAAAAGTGGAATCTGAATAGTAATTCTTGATTTTTTTCCTGAATGAGTCTCATATATAACCGGAGGATTCTTTCTTCGACTCCAGGCTTTTAAGTTTTTCTGAATTTCCTCTTCTTTAATTTTCAATTCTTTGGCGAATTTTTTCAAATTACCTTTACGTTCAATAAAACCCAA
>PBAM01000015.1 GCA_002716285.1 Acidimicrobiaceae bacterium | reverse complement strand
TTGTCTTAGAGCTCTTGGTCGACTGCCTTCGACAATAACATCAGCTTCTTTTACAATTTTTCTTAGAAATTCTAGAGATCTATCATCACTGAAATCCAACGCTAATGACTCTTTACCTCCATTGAGTAAATCAAAAAAACCTGTTGGCCCTCTTCTTGCACCATCCGGCCTAGCTAAACTTTCTATTTTTATGACACGACAACCTGACCGTCGAAGCAGATCTCCGCATAATGGGCTCGCCCATAAAGAACCAAATTCAATCACTAATGTTTCCGCTGTTCGTTTATTAGATGTTTTTCCTTCGGTTAATTGTGCAGGTTGTTTATGCTCTTCTGTATCAGGTACCCCTAAGGGAATGCCTAGTAGATCTGCTTGTTTCATCAACTGTTCACTTTCGGACTTACCTAAGACGGAAAATAGTTCTTTACGATTGTTTGGGTCGATTTCTTCTTGAAGCCATGCTGGTATTAAGAGAAGGTCATCAGGTCTGGCAAAATTTATACATATTGGTTTGTCGATGGTTTCGACAAGTTGTGCATAACCTCCAACAGATCTACTCCCCTGTCTCGTCAACCCTGCGATCGCAGCTCTTTCACCGAGCAAAGCTGGTCCATCAATTGATAATTTGGTTATTTCCTCAATTATTGTGGCCAGTTGTTCCATTCGTAAAGTGACTCCCATGGGAACCTGCCGTGGGGGCCCTGAAGATTCACCGGTAAGAGACATTGCTCCTGACATTGCCCATCTTGAGCCAATATCTGCGACATCTTGGCCCACTTCTTCACTTAATCGGTCAAGAACTGTTTGAGGATCGTTACATCTTTGATTCATGAATCTTAAAATCGTACTTTAATCTCAATTATCTTGCCTCAGAGTGGTGCTTAATCCTAGTTTCATCAATTATCTTGATTGGAAGACTATTTAAAAAATGAGGAGGAAATCCAATGGCGCTACTTAAAGCTGGAGGCAGATGGGCTAGCAGTGTCTGCGACACGGAAGTAATCGTTGTGAAAGGACCTGAAGACGAAGTTTCTCTTACTTGCGGGGGTGTAGATATGGTCGCAGCAGGTAGCGATCCTGTTTCTGGAGAGTTCGACGACAGTGGGGATGGCACGCAATTAGGTAAACGCTATGTGGATGATGACGACACAATAGAAGTTCTTTGCACTAAGCCAGGAGCAGGCTCATTAGGAGCTAATGGGAATGCTCTTCAGTTAAAAGATGCAAAGCCTCTACCAGCTTCTGACTAATTTCTAAGGTTAGGTAAAAACGTGAACTTGATGATGCTTCTTGAAATGGCCGCAGGAGGTTTCGGTGACCGGGTGGCAGTTGGATCGTTGGATGGCGGTCTAACTGTTAAACAGATTTTCGACCATGCCGGAGTAGCGGCTCAACGTTTTCGAAGTGCGAATGTCGAAAATGTGGCAATGATAGATATCACTTCACCTTCGTTGCCGATTTGCCTTTTTGGAGCTTCTTGGGCAGGGCTTCCTTTCGTGCCATTGAATTACCGTTTAACGAATCAAGAGTTGGATGCTTTGTTGGAAAGAATCTCACCTGCAGTTGCGTTAATGCAACCGGAAACACAAGAAAGAATTTCTGACACTTTGGAGGTTCATTCAGTTACCCGAGATGAACTTGTTGCTTCTAATGACCCAGAAATTGAAATTTCAACAGATTGGAACATGGACGGAGAGGACACAGCAATTTTGCTCTTTACTAGCGGTACCACTGGAGAGCCAAAAGCAGCGGTTCTTCGACAACGTCATCTGGTTTCATACATTCTTGGTTCAGTCGAATTTATGAGCGCTGGTGAAGAAGAAGCAGCCCTAATAAGTGTCCCTCCTTATCACATAGCTGGTATAGCCGCTACCCTTTCTAATCTCTATGCAGGCCGACGTGTGGTTCAACTTCCAGAATTCGATGCTGGAAAATGGGTTGAATTAGTTCGTTCAGAATCAGTCACCAGTGCCATGGTCGTTCCAACAATGCTTTCTCGCATTGTTGACTATCTGGTTTCTGAAGGTCCAGATTCACAAGGCCTTCCCACCCTCAGAGCTCTTTCCTATGGGGGCGGGAAAATGCCGCAACCTACTATTGAGACTGCTTTAGAGCTTCTACCAGATACCAATTTCGTGAATGCCTATGGTTTAACCGAGACAAGTTCTACTGTCGCTCTACTTGGGCCTGAAGAGCATAGGGAAGCCTTTTCTAGCTCTGATGAGTCAGTTCGTAGACGAATTAGTTCGGTTGGTCGTCCACTTCCCGCTATTGAGGTTTCCATTCGAGATGAAGAAGGAAATGAACTTCCATCGGATGAATCAGGCGAAATATGGGTAAAAGGTGAGCAGGTTTCAGGCGAATACAAAGGACTCCAATTGACTCTTACCGAAGACGGGTGGTTTCCAACTCATGATGGAGGGTGGCTTGATGAAGAAGGTTACCTTTTTGTGACTGGAAGAATTGATGATGTGATAGTCAAAGGTGGGCAAAATATTTCTCCAGGTGAGATTGAAGAAGTCTTGTTGCAGCATTCTGCAGTAGCGGATGTTGCCGCTATAGGAGTTCCTGATCAGCAGTGGGGTGAAAAAATTGTGGCAGCTATTGTTTTACATGAAGCACAAGAAGTTGATGAAGGAGAGTTAAAAGATTCTGTGAAGGAACAGCTTCGTTCAAACAGGACGCCTGATGAGATTGTTTTCCTGGATGAACTTCCCTACAACGAAACAGGAAAGCTCCTAAGGAGAGTTTTGAAGGAACAACTGGTTAATTTAGGCGATGGTTCAACTGTCTGATCAAAATACCGATGCCCCTTTGAGCAAGTCTTTTGTTCTATGGCAAGCAGGGGACCTTTCTGATGCTTTAAGTAGCCAAACCGCTGATCTCAGATTCGATTGGCGAAACGAATTACCAGTATTGGTAATTAATGAGGCTCATAAGCTATCGGAAAGCTCTGTGAGGTCACTTCGAGCTCTACCCGTTGTCCTGATAGAACTTTCAGGGAACAGTGACACTTCCTCTCATGTAGACATAGTCGCTCATTCGGAAGAAGAACTCGACACTCTTCTTGAACGCATTGCTCTAAACCCGATTGCTTCTGTCACTTGTTGTCAGGTCTTAAGGCATGGCGAAAATGTTTCCACGGATCTTGGTTTGTTGCTTGAATCAGTTGCATACGGAACATTGCAAAATGGAAATGAATTTGAAAAGTGGCTGGATGGGAGGGGTCGCAGAGTTAGGCCTGAGGAAGCAAGTCCGACCATTCTCGTTAATGCTGGAGTTGAAAATGTGGAACTCCAATTGAACCGTCCGAAACTTAAAAATGCTTTTTCAGCTTCTATGCGTGATTCACTAGTAGAGGCTCTTAGGGGTCTAGCAACCGAGGGTGACAGTCGGTCAATTCTAATAACTGGGAAAGGTTCGACTTTTTGCATAGGGGGCGATCCGGCTGAATTTGGAACTGTTGAAAATTCTGCGACTGGTCACATGATCAGATCCACAGCTAATGCCGCTCCTTGGTTGGACCTTTTGTCTGCACGAATTACCGTGCGAATACATGGAGTTGCAATAGGTGCAGGAATTGAATTAGCTGCTTTTGCTAACAGGGTTGAAGCTAGCGAAAATGCCTGGTTTTCTCTTCCGGAAGTGAGTATGGGTTTAATACCTGGAGCGGGAGGCACGGTGAGTATAAGCAGAAGAATTGGAAGACAGTTAACTGCACGAATGTGCCTGACTGGAGAACGTGTTGACGCTACTACTGCACTTAACTGGGGTTTAGTGGACGCTCTGGTTGAATAGTTCTAGTTAAGATTTTCGATAATTGTGACGTTGGCTTGACCGCCGCCTTCACACATAGTCTGCAATCCCCAACGACCACCACTTCTTTCAAGTTCGTTTAATAAAGTTGTCATGAGTTTCGCTCCCGAGCAACCCAATGGGTGACCAAGGGAAATAGCACCCCCATTTACGTTTACTTTTTCGTGAGGTACTTGCAATTCTTTCATCCAGGCTAAAGGCACAGGGGCAAATGCTTCATTGCATTCGAAAAGATCAAATTCGTCAATAGACATTCCGGTTTTATTCAACGCGTAGGCAGTTGCAGCTATCGGTCCAGTAAGCATGAAAACCGGGTCGTCTCCTCTGACACTTACGTGATGGATCCTAGCTCTTGGTGTTAATCCAAATTCTTTTACAGCTTTTTCGGAAGCTATAAGCAACGCAGCCGCACCGTCACTTATCTGACTAGCTAGAGCAGCCGTTAGTCGCCCTCCTTCAACAAGTGGATTTAAAGTGCTCATCCGATCCATTGAAATGTCACGTCGAGGACCTTCATCCATTTCCGTTTGAGCAATAGGAATTATCTCGTTATCAAATCGCCCTTCGTCTGTAGCAGTTAGAGCTCTTTGGTGGCTTTCAAAAGCGAATTCTTCCATCTTTTCTCTAGAAATATCCCATTTTTCAGCAATCATCTCTGCTCCTCTAAATTGTGATATTTCTTGTGTTCCATATCTTTCAACCCAACCCTCAGAGCCTGAAAAAGGATCATCGTGACCTAATGGAGCTGCTGCTTCAAGAGCCATTCCGATTGGAATCATGCTCATATTTTGCACTCCACCTGCTACGACAAGGTCCTGAACTCCTGCCCAGACACCCATCGCTGCAAAACTGACGGCCTGTTGTCCTGATCCGCATTGCCGGTCGATCGTTGTTCCGGGAACAGTTTCGGGCAGCCCTGCTGCGAGCCAAGCTGTCCTGGCTATATCTCCCGCTTGAGGGCCTAAAGTATCGACGCACCCAAATATGACATCTTCCACCAGATTAGGGTCGACAGCGTTTCGTTCCAAAAGAGAATTTATGACATGAGCTCCCATGTCAGCTGGATGGACCTCTGCGAGGCCTCCGCCTTTTCTTCCTGTTGGGGTTCTAACTGCATCAACTATGTATGCGTCATTCATAGTTTCTCCTAATCTTCAAACTTCAGAATATCTTCCATGGGGCATCAATCAGCCCTCGCGCGGCTCTCTGGGTAGACCCAGTACTCTTTCACCAATGATATTTCTTTGCACTTGGCTAGATCCTGCATAAATAGTGTGCGCACGACTGTAAAGAAAAGTTCGTTGTAAAGAGTCCAGTAAATAACCGTGATTCAAGGAATCCTCTAAAGGTGGAGTTGCTTCTACACCTATCATTCCTGAGCTTCCGCGAATTCTTATTCCCAATTCTCCTAAACGGCGGTGCCATGATGACCAATAAAGTTTTCCTATAGACATTTCCGGTCCTGGCACACCTTCTCTGCTTAACGAAGAGAGCATCCGCATTTGGTTGTAGCGCATGATCTGCAATTCGGAAAAACTTTTCGCTAACTCTTGCCTAACCACGGGGTCATATATTGCACCGGTTTGTTTGGCTATTTGAATCAACTCATCCATTTCCTGACTAAAGGCGGTTTGTTGTCCAAGGGTTGATGCCCCTCTTTCGAAAGCAAGTGTTCCCATAGCAACTGACCATCCACTCCCCGACTCACCAACGACTAAGCCGCCTTCCGTTCGCGCGTCGTTGAAAAAAACTTCATTAAATTCAGAACTTCCCGTAATTTGAACTATTGGGCGAATTTCTATCTCGTCTTGTTCCATAGGTGCTAGTAGATATGACAGTCCCTGATGTCGTGTTCCCTGCATATCTGTTCTACACAGTACGAAAATCCAGTCGGAGTATTGAGCGAGTGAGGTCCAGATTTTTTGGCCATTGATAATCCATTGATCCCCCTCTTTAGTTGCTCGAGTTGAGATGTTTGCTAAATCTGAGCCTGCATCTGGTTCTGAGTACCCCTGGCACCAAAATTCGTTGCCTTTTAATATCTCAGGTATAAAACGAGCCTGCTGTTCATACGTTCCGTAGGCAACGAGGGTTGGGGCTAAAAGAGTTACTCCAATATTTGGTATACGGCCTGGAGCTCTGGTTTCAACATAGGTTTGGTGAAAAATTACCTGTTCAAACAATGAGCAACTACGACCACCTAGTTCTTCTGGGAAATCGAGTCCAAGCCACCCTCCTGTGGCTAGCTCTTTTTCCCATTCCAACAGAATCTCCACAGGTATGTCTTCACGTCCGGTTCCACCACGGTTGCGCAGTTCAGAAAATTCTCCAACCAGATGTTCTTCAAGCCAAGTTCTTACCTCTTCAGCAAAACTTTCCTCTTGGTTGCTTCTAGAAAACTCCACCATAAAACGGTAGCGTCTCAAAAGTCGTAAGGGTTTTTATCAGCTACAAAATCCTCTATGTTTCTGTGTAAAAAATTCAAACCACGCTGAAAGCTGAGAGTGGCGCCCTCCACACTGGTATACAAGACTTGTAGGTATGAGAAAGTTTCTAGTTTTTGTTTGTTTGCTTTTGTGTGCTTCTGCTTGTGGAGCCGCTTCGGAAACTGCCACACCAACAACAACTGCCACACCAACAACAACTGCCGCACCAACAACAACTACCGCACCAACAACAACTGCCACACCAACAACAACTGCCGCACCAACAACGACTAAACCATATGAATCAAGTGAGACGTTTACACAATCCAGATGGGTTTCAGCTGCGTGTGAGAAAACTGCAATAACACTAAACCATCAGATTTTTACTCCTGAAAATTCACCGGAGAACATATTTGGTGCTCTTATTAATACTGCTCCTGAAGGTTTAGATTTTTGGATACCACCTGATCCTATTCCAGGACGAAATGGTGATGTCATCTGGGCGAGGCATGATGCTGATCTTGAAGGTGGAACTGCTTATTTAATTCTTTACCGTTCCGAAAGCGTTTGTGGAGAGCCCAGGGCCGTTTCAGCTTGGATTGCNGTGCCCGATGGAGAGCCACCCAGCTTAGGACGACCGGTGCTTTCTTGGGGTCATGGAACAAGAGGAGCTGGTGATCATTGTGCGGCTACGCGTAATGGTTACATGTATCAAGAAGAAATTAATGATCTGATTACGGAATTGTTGGCTCGAGATTTTGTAATTGTTGCTTCGGATTATGAGGGTTCTGGAACACCTGGTATGTATGCATGGTCACAAAGTTCTGCACTGGGTAAAAATATCCTTGATGCAGCTCGCGCTGCCCAAAACTTTAATTTAGCTGAAGCAAACAAAGATACTTTCATTACAGGATTCTCAATAGGTGGACACGCAATGTCGAAAGCCAATGAAATAGCAGACGTTTATTCTCCTGAAACTAATCTTCTAGGGGTAATTGGAATTTTACCAGGTGTGATTCAATCCGATTGGATAGCCGAAATGTTGATGCGCTCTTCTTACACTCGCGGGTATATGGTCTTTGGAGCAGCAGTTGAAGANGCAATTTGGGGTAAAGAACTTGCCCCTCTTAGTAGAAGATTAACTGACTTAGCAATTAGTCATTTGGGTGTGCTTGAGAATCAGTGCATGACAGAGACAAATGATTATTTCGGTCAGTTCGAAGCGGAAGAGCTTTTCAAATTTCCTTTTAACCCAAAATTTACTAATGGAGTTGATCCAAGCGTTGTAAACGCAATTGGACAAAAAAAGGGAGCTGCTCCAGTGGTGCTCATTCATCCCATCGATGATCCTGCAATTCCACCATCAGCGATTATTGAATATGTAGAAAAAGTTTGTCAGTTTGAACAAGATATTTTGATCAGATGGCATGCTACCCTGCCACATTCATTATCTATGCTTGAGAACCAGGAAGTTATGTCAGATTTCTTTGATTTTATCGATTCAATACTTGCTGATTCACCAACTGAAACCCATTGTGGAAATATCCCTGATCTCCCTGGAGAGAGTGAAGTTTCTACGAGTATGGGGTTGCATTGTAACATTTTTGATTCTCAAGAGAATGCTGAAATTTTCTTCAACACGAATCCTGAACTAGGAGCGAGTCTTGACACTAATGGCGATGGTATAGCTTGCGGTTTAGGAGACACNTATGGACTAATTGACTGTGGAGATGGAACCACTTTATTGGGTCATAGATGCTGGTTCTCATTAGTTGAAACCTGTAATAATTTTCAAACACAAGCAGAGGCACAAGAGTGGTTTGATTTGAAATCGGGTGATACGAGCACCGTTGATCAAAATGAAGATGGGATCGCATGTGGATCAGGTGATTGGGCGGGAGAGCGCGACTGTATAAACGGTCTAGTTCTAGAAAGATTTTGTCAAGGTAGCTCTACTAAAGGAGGAGAAGTTTTGTGTCCTTCTGAAGTTGGAATGACTGCAGGCATGTGCAACGGTGTTGTTTCTTTTTGTGGAGCCTTTTCCTCTCAGGAAGATGCTCAAACTTGGTTTGAAGTAAATTTAGATTTTGGTGAAAACGTGGACACCAATAATGATGGTACAGCATGTGGACAAGGTGATTTCGGTGGTCTTAACGCTTGTTTAAATTCAGAAGGTGAACTCGTTCTCGATCATTTGTGCATCTAGTTATTCAAGAGTATTGTCACTCTTTTGATCCCGATCTCCTCAAGGTCCATGACCAAAACCCTTAGGCTTTTATCAAAAATAACAATTTATAAAAATTGCCACTATCTAACTCTCTAAGGGTTTTTATTGGCCTCAGAAGTTAACAAATTGCATAAAACTTCACAAATTCCATTAAGCCTCATGGCTACTTTTTCATACTCTTCTAACGGTTTATCGAATGGATCAAGTACCTCGTCTCCCGCTCGTCCTGAAGTCATGTGACCAGCACGTGCTGAGTGCAATTCTTCTACCCACAATTTGAAAGAGGGTAAAACTTCTAGCCTCGATACCAAAGAGCCTAAACGCACTATTTCGCCAGCTAAAAAAGTTCGGTTGCGTGCTTGTTGCTGAATTTTAGAAATTGACAATTCATGGGGTCGTGTCATGGCAATAATCAATTCCGCGTTTTCAACAACATTATGGTCCAATAAACGAGTTGTATGGTTTGACATATCAATATTGAAATTTTCCATTGCTTTTATGGCTTTATCAGTCGCACCGAAGTCTTTTTTCACGTTTATTCCAGCAGAAATAACTTCAATTTCTGAAGAGGCTTTAATAAAGTAGTCCTTTAAGAAGGCCTCTGCCATTGGTGAACGACATGTATTACCTGTGCATACGAAAAGAATCACATACAGACAGTACCGACTTTTTCAGGATCTCCGAAATCGCAATAAGAACAAAAAGCACCTAGTTTCTTTGTCAGGGAATCGAAAGGAAGAAAACATGCCTGGTCCAATGGGTGGAGTTAAGGTCGTAGAGCTTGGTATCTGGGTCGCTGGGCCCGCTGCTGCGGGGATACTCGCAGAATGGGGTGCAGATGTCACCAAGATCGAACCGACAAAAGGCGACCCGTCCAGAATCTTTCAATTCATGTTGGGTGGCGACATGCCTACTAATCCTGTTTTTGAAATGGATAACCGTTCAAAGCGTGGAATGGCAATTGACCTCTCTCAAGAGAAAGGCAAGGAAATACTTTTTGACCTGCTTGAAGATGCTGATGTTTTTATAACCAACCTCCGNCCTGGAGGACTTCGAAGACTGGGCATCGATTTTGAATCGATAGAAGAACTTTTCCCGAAACTTATCTACTGTCATATCACNGCCTATGGACGGGAAGGTGAAAGCGCCGACCTTCCGTCATTCGATGTAGGTGCCTTTTGGGCTCGTTCCGGCATAGCCAGCCTATTGACTACAGAAGATTCCGATCCGCCATTTCAACGTGGTGGGATGGGTGACCACTCAGTGGCTATGTCCGCCGCAGGAGCTATATCAGCTGCTCTTTTCGAAAGGGAAAAATCTTCTAGAGGCCAGTTAGTCGAGACATCTCTTATTCGACAAGGCGCCTATACCATCAGTTTCGACTTGAATGCCCTGTTGATGTGGGGTCGCACAATCGCTCTTGGATCTCGTTCAGGCATGGGAAACCCAGCTATGAACAACTATAAAGCTTCTTGTGGCAGGCGTTTTTGGCTCGTTGGAATTGAACCTTTTCGTCACTGGCCTCCACTGGCAAGGGCAGTGGGTCNTCCTGAATGGATTGAGGACGAAAGGTTTTCAGATCCTGCGGCACGCGCTAAAAACGCTAAGGANCTGATCAGTGAACTGGATGAAATTTTTGCCACGCGGACTCTGGATGAATGGAGTGAAATTTTTGACTCTGAACCCGACCTTTTTTGGGCTCCTGTTAATACACCAGATGACCTTTTATCTGATAGAACTTTTAACGGTTCCGGAGCGCTACTGGATGTACCCGACGGCTCTACAGGTACTCTNATGATCTCAACTCCTGTGGATTTTCACAGGACTCCCGCAATTCCAAGATCTTTAGCGCCAAAATTAGGTGAGCACACCAACGAGATTCTGAAAGAATTGGGTCACAGCAGTGAAGAAATTGTTGAAATGGAGAAAACGGGAATAGTTATCTCTTCAGATTAAAGCAAATTACCCTAGAGCCTCAACTAGACGCTGACAGGCGGCATCACGCGCTTCTTTCACTTCTGGGATCATTTCCGCAAATCCTAAAAACCCATGAATAAGTCCCGGCACACACTCATAGTGGGTTTGAACACCAGCATCCGAAAGAGCCTGCGCATAAGCTTCTCCTTCGTCACGAAGAGGGTCAAACTCTGCTGTAATTACCTGTGCCGACGGCAAACCAGACAGGTCATTTGCGCGAATTGGACTTGCATAAGCTTCGTCTACGAAAACTTCTGCTCCCACATAATGCCGGTAAAACCATCTCATCATCTCATCGGTCAACAGGTATCCAGTGGCATTTTCTTTTGTTGATGGCCAACGGTCGGGATCTATATCACATGCGGGGTAAATGAGAAGTTGGTGACAAATTTTTGGCCCGCCCCTGTCTCGCGACATAAGACAAACAACTGTTGCAAGATTGCCACCAGCACTATCTCCTATTACCGCTAAACGATTTGGATCTATGCCCAGTTCGTCGGCTAAGTCTACGATTTGGCAAAGAGCTGCATAACAGTCTTCTGGTGCAGCTGGGAAGGGATGCTCAGGNGCCAANCGGTAGTCGACTGCTATTANGANTGTTTGAGTTTGGTTGGCTAGAGCACGACATTCAGCGTCATGACTTACTAAACCACCGACCACCCATCCTCCTCCATGGAAAAAGACCGTAATAGGTGCCGGGCTTNCAACTCCTTCAGGCTGATAGACACGAATGGGTAAGTCTTGTCCATCTGCTCCTACTAGATTTCTATCCTCNATTGCACCAACATCTTCGCGTTCGGCAGCCGCTGCCCCTTCGTCCAAAGTTAAACGAAAGTCGTCAGGGGTTAACTCACTTATTTCGTTTAAGGGGAAAGCATTTATTATTTCTTGTGCTATTGGGTTAAGTGGCATTCTGACCTCCAGGTTAATTTTCCGCCGCGATTCTATCTTCTTCGGACTGATATTGGGGTTCACTTAAACGAGGTTGGCGACTATCCCCCTCTGCCGAATTAACCCCGTTGTTTAATCCGCTTGTTGCGTCATTTTTCCAAGAAGGGTCATCGGACCAGGTCACATCTAGGTCAAATATGGATCCCGGGGTATCTATATTTTCTGCAGCCTTGAAAACTTTACGCAATAAGTCTCGCTGAAATTCTGGTTCATGTGGACGCCCAGCTGTATAACCCAGAGGCATGTCGACAAACGCTGCGCGAGGGGGGTTCACTGATTCAGTTATGCTTCTTGCAGCTGTTAAGCAGATCGTTGAGAATCCTGCTTTTTCTAAAACCCGCGCTACCAGACCCACGGTCTGGTGGCAAACAGGTCAAACGGGAACCAACAAGACCAGATCAACAGGTGAACCTGGCATATCAGAAATTGATTCAAGAACCAAAGGAGCTAATTCCTCTTCAGCGCGTCTAGTGGAATAAATTCCCCCCATACAAGCAACAGAGTTTGTCGCCAAACTCCCTATAGTTTTTTCAGCTACTAGTTCATGAAGCCTGTCAGTAGGGAAAACTATATTTGGATCTTCTCTCGCTGGTNCTAAGTCATAAGCAAAATGAGTCACCCTAACGTCACTTGCAGGCTCACTGGAAGGGATCAGACGGATACCGGTGTCATCTTCCCAGTGGAAAGCAATCTGNCCTTTCGTGTAAGCGCCCCCCGATGCAACCAAAGCAACATTTAATTCTGAAATTGGTTTCCTAATAGGAGTCCATGGGGGTGACTCCTTTTTTTCTGCCCATCTGTAATCGTCATAACCGAGCCTCTCATATTGTTCTCTAGTGCGCTGTATGTAGTCGACTGGATCAGTTAAAGACATCAAATTCTCCNATTTATCTAACAATAGCCGAATTAAGGTTAAATTTTCTACGAGTTGTTACTCTAAGAGTAATCACTCATATAATTTGGTTGGTGATCATATGAGCTCAGAAAATTCTTACAGTGTTGAAGATTTAGCGCTAAAAGCTGAAGTCAGTGTCGACACAATTCGCTACTACCAAGGATTAGGTTTAATCTCCCCACCCCAAAAAAATGGTCGCAGAGCCATTTACGGCGACGAACATATTTCTCGGCTAGAGGAAATAAGAAAATTAGCGTTTGAAGGTTTTTCCTTGCGTCAAATTTCATTATTGAAAGAAGAAGCCCTAGGCGGAAATACTTCAGATGACTTAAAGAATCTAATAGCCGAAGACACAAAATCTAGAAGCTTAAGCAGAGCTGAGGTGNCTGAAAAGGCATCAGTGCCTGAAAGCCTTGTAGCTCTCTTATGCGACAACGGCCTTTTACAACCACTTTTTGATGATGAAGAACCGCTTTTTGATGAAAGTTCCGTAAGCATGGTAGAAGCGGGAATAGCGATAGCTAATGCTGGAATCCCTTTAGAGGAACTCGTCTCTCTAGCTCAATACCACTCTTCAAATGTAAATGAGGTGGTAGATAGAGCTATCAGTCTCTTTGAAGAACACATCAAAGAAGGAACTGAGGTGTCATCTGAGAAAGACCTTGCAGTTATTATGAAAGACCTACTCCCCTCTGTTATTCGCCTAGTAGCTCAACATTTTCATAAGAGTTTGGTAACTCGTTCCCTGGAGAGGATCGACGGACACAATAAAACAATTCTGTCAAATGCTCTTATTGCTTCCGACCCTGAAAATCTGGTGGTGACCTGCGAATGGCGTTAACTAACCAAAATGAATCTATTGCTCGTTTATCTGTTAAAACCGTTCGTATCCCATCTGGACANGCTAAAGATCCTCTCTCTTGGTTTCCTAACAAACCTTCAGATGATATTTGCTGGTTCTGGGAAATTCCAGAAAAAGAAACCTCATGGATAGGAATAGGTGAAATCAGCTCAACCACTTTTAAAGGCTCTGCGAGATTTAGCGAGGCAAATAGAAGCTTCAAAGAAATCGTAGATCTAATTGACTGGGAAGCACCCTCCGATGCTCCACCACCCCGTTTCGCTTCCGGCTTTTCATTCGATGAAACCAGCCAAAACGATGACTGGAGATTCTTAGGAAACAGCCAATTGATCTTCCCAAGAATTCAAATACTTCGAAACGGAGAAGACACTTGGCTTACTACCACGAATGCATCTTTGAAAGAAATGCCCAACTTGCCTACTCCGAGTCCCACTCAACCAACTAATACAGACCCTAAAAAAACGGCGAATGAAAAAGACCGCGACCATTACAAGAACTTAGTACTGACCGCTCTAAAAGAAATAGAAAATGGCGACCTTGAAAAAGCTGTGCCCTGCAGATCTCTTTTCATAGAGGAAAGACCTGAGCTTCAAAACCTAATAGCCTCCCTGAGAGACTCTTACCCCGCTTGCGCAACTTTCTGCATATATAAAAACGGNAATGCCTTTGTTGGGTCTACACCCGAAAGGCTAGCTTCAACAACAGANGGAAAACTCTACACTGCTGCTCTTGCAGGTTCCGCTCCAAGAGCAGCAGATAAAGCACTTGATAGTGCTTTGAGTCANGGACTACTCACGAGNCCTAAGGAACAAAATGAACACGTCTTAGTTGTTGAGGAGATACTAAGAAGACTTACCTCTATGGGATTACAACCCGAGATAACACAAGAAACAACGGTCTTAAAATTAAACGGAATTCAGCACCTTTATACCCCAATTCACTCACAACTAAGTTCAGAAATAAGTCTCCTTGAGGCTGTCGACGCTCTACACCCAACACCTGCAGTGAGTGGACACCCTCTCAAAAGAGCAAACGAACTGAGATTAAAATATGAAAGCTTTGATAGAGGTTGGTTCGCAGGACCAATTGGATGGTTGGACATTTCAGGATCCGGCGAATTTCGTGTGGCATTGAGATCCGGTTTAATAAATGAAAAAGGATCCACTCTTTTCGCTGGAGCCGGCGTTGTGAATGGGTCAGACCCTGAACGCGAACTTATCGAAACAGACATGAAACTCAAAGCAATGCTTGACCACATAATTGCGCTGCACGATAACGGAAATGGCATTTGACCATGCCTGAAACTTCTTACAACTGGTGCCGATCACTTTTTCATCAATTTTCTTCTAATGGAGTGAGACATGTAGCAATATCACCTGGTTCCAGATCAACCCCGTTATCAATCGCTGCTGACTCGACTGAAGGTTTGGAGACTTCTATACATCTAGACGAAAGAGCAGGAAGCTACTTCGCTCTTGGTTTAGCTAAAGCAACTTCCAAACCAGTCATTCTCATATGCACTTCTGGAACAGCAGCTGCCAACTATTACCCCGCTGTAGTTGAAGCTTTCTATTCTGGAGTTCCATTAATAATCATCTCAGCCGATCGACCACCAGAACTTCAAAATAGAGGAGCTCCNCAAACAATTGACCAAATCGAACTTTACGGCAAACATGTAAGAGGTTTTTTTCAAACTACTATTGCAAGTGAATCAACCCAAGAGAATGCAACTGCCTTGGCTGCTGACGCCTTGAAACAAAGCTTAAAACCTTTTCCAGGACCAGTTCATATCAACTGCCCTTTACGCGAACCACTAGAACCTTCTGATGTTNCTTTCTCACAATTTGAGGTCTCTAACCATTTAGAAATTTCTCAAGAAACTNACATTTCAGAATTAGAAAAGTTTCTAGGGTACGAAAAAGGTTTGATTGTCGTTGGCCCCATGGAAACTGACCCCTCAACATGCAACAAGATATCAGAGTTGGGCAATGTTACAGGATGGCCTGTAGTAGCAGATCCAGCTTCAAGCATGCGCAACGGTCCACATGTCAAAAACTGTGTGCTGATTTCTTCAGGCGAACACATCTTTCGGAGTACTTGGATTAAANAACACAAGCCAGATGTGATTATCCAGATGGGAAGAATGCCGACAAGTAAAGGGTACAAATTGTTTTTAAATGAAATCAGCTGTGAAAACATAGTTTGCACCGACGAACTTGGATTCTTTCCAGATCCAGAAAATGTCGCAACGTACAAAGTCAATGTCTCTCCAAATGCTCTGACTGGAAGTCTGACTCAACTTGCTAAAAAAAATAAACAGACAGACTGGAACAAGTCATGGAGTGATGCCGAGATGGTTTCTTCGCTAGCTATCCATGAACTTATTGATAATTCAGTTTTCGATGAAGCAGCAATAGCCCAGTGTCTGGAAGAAGCACTACCCGAAGAAAGCTGCATATTTGTTTCAAACTCTATGCCGATACGTGACTTAGACGCCTTTCTGCCATCTTCATTAAAACGATTGAAAGTTTTTGCCAACAGAGGTGCTAACGGAATCGATGGAGTCATATCAACTGCTGCTGGTGTTTCAAAGGGGTTGTCTGGAGTCCCTACAATTTTGTTTACTGGTGACCTTGCATTTCTTCACGACTTGTCAGGATTTACAGCCCTACGAAGACTCGGATCGAATTTAACCATCGTTGTTGTCGATAATAATGGTGGTGGTATTTTTTCTTTCCTCCCAATAGCAGAAACTGAAGGGGTGAACTTCCAAAAACTTTTCCATACTCCACATGATCTTGATATAGAAACCATTGCTGCAATCATCGATGCAAAAGTTTTCAAACCCACTACTCGTCAAGACTTTTCAATAGCCCTTGACCAATCCATCAGTGCAGGCGGGGTGAATGTGATACATGTAATCGTCGATACTGAAAAAAATGTTGCGATTCACAAAAAAGCCTCTAAAAAAGTAAACGAAGTGTTGCAATGAGCACAGTTCCAACCCTGTCTAGCGAAATCAAAGGAGNGGGAGCTTCATTACTTGTACTCCATGGATTTACAGGAGATCGCTCGACGATGTCATCGATTTCTGAACCTCTTAGTAAAAACTATTCTGTTGTCTCTGTTGATCTTCCAGGTCACGGGAGCACTGTAAAAGATCTAGAGCCTTACTTGTTTAATTTNGAAGATACTCTAGCTGCGCTAATCGAAGTAATGGAATTTCATGATCAGCAAGAATTCAACGTACTCGGCTATTCAATGGGGGGTCGTTTAGCGATAGGACTAGCCACTAAGTACCCAAACAGAATAAAAAATATGATTCTGATAGGAGCTACTGCTGGTATAAGCGATGAAAACCAAAGATCTGCTAGACGGAGATCTGATNATCGTCTAGCAGATGAGATTCTAGAAAAAGGAATCGAATGGTTTGTCGAATATTGGATGGAGCAACCCATATTTGAATCTCAAATCAGAATAGATTCTGAGACTTTCGACACATCTAGAAGACAAAGGTTAAAAAATGACGCTCGTGGCTTAGCTAATAGCCTGAGGGGATCCGGAACTGGAAGTCAGCCTTCCCTGTGGAGAAAACTTAACGAAATAACTTCTCCGACTCTTATATTGGCGGGAGAGGAAGATCCTAAATTTAGATCACTAGCGGTTCGTTTAAATAGTGGAATCAACAAGTCGGAAATTGTAATAGTGCCAGAATCTGGTCATGCTTGCCATCTAGAAAACCCTAATTTCACACTTGAAGCGATAGAAACATTTCTCGAAGAGGTCGTGTAAAGGTGGATATAAGCGAAGCGAGAATTGAAAAACATACTCTCCGTTACGAAAAACCGATTTTAACTTCCCATGGGGAAATCACCGAGCGTCCGGTAATTCTTCTTGGCCTGAAAGATGAACAAGGAAACTGGGGGTTCGGAGAATCTTCACCACTTGCAGGTTTCTCAAGAGAGAATATTTACGATGTTGAAGAAATTCTCTCAGAATGGAAGAAAACCAAAAACGATCATTTACTTGCGGTAGCTCCTACTGCAAAAGCTGCTGTGGATTGTGCTTTTTTGGATTTAGGAGCCAAAAAAGCTGGTCTTCCACTTCACAAATTCATGAATTCTGAAAGTCCGAAAGAGTTTCCTATTTCGAAACTAGTACTGGGCGAAACTCCTCAAGAAACTGCATCCAATGCCGAAAAAGCTACTGACATCGGTTATGCAACTCTGAAAATAAAAGTAGGAGCCTTAGAGGCAAAAGTCGATTTTGAAAG
Source organism: Acidimicrobiaceae bacterium (assembly GCA_002716285.1). GTDB lineage: Bacteria > Actinomycetota > Acidimicrobiia > Acidimicrobiales > MedAcidi-G1 > MedAcidi-G1. The sequence goes on along the minus strand of PBAM01000015.1, from coordinate 8,197 downwards.
GTTAAAAGCCGTTAGGGAAACAGTAGGTCAAAAAATCGAAATAAGGATCGACGCTAATGGCGGATGGGAAACAAATCAGGCAATTGACATTCTGGGTGAACTTTCTCCTTTTGCAATCGAGTTTGTTGAAGAACCAACAAATGGACTCGAAAACCTGGCAACTGTTCGGAAGAACGTCACTCAGAAAATAGCAATTGATGAGTCATTACAAGAAGTTGAAAACATTGACCTAATAGTAGAAAATAGAATCGCAGACATCGTGGTGATCAAACCTTCCGCAATTGGTGGTATCANATTTGCTTCACAACTAATTCGNCAAGCANAAAATCTAGGTTTAAAAGTANTCATCACTTCTCTGCTNGATGGAGCTGTAGGAGTAGCAGCTTCAGCACANTTAACTTCTGCTTTTAATTTGTTAAGCCCAGCACCCGGGTTAGGNACTTCTTCTCTTCTCTTAGAGGATTTGGCAGAATCTATCCCCATTAACAATGGAAATATGATTTTATGTTCATCTCCTGGTTTGGGAATCCAACCCTAACTATTGCATGCTCTTTCTGACTGCTTCACGCATCTTCATTCTTGGAGTTCTTTCTCCATATGTTGCCTCTGACTCCCTTGCTGCAGCTGCAAAAATCCCTTTGGACATTAATGAACGCTCTGCAGATCGTCTCTGCCAATAAATGCGTGCTCTTGCCCTCTGAGCTCCTTCGTGAGATGGTTCAGATTGAACAGCCATCTCTACAAGATGGCAAGCGAGACGAAGTTCTCCTTTCTCAGCAAGTTCGTCAGCACGGTCAATTAGAACTTCGACGGAACCCAAAAGTGAAACCATTTCCTTCGCTAAAAGTGAGTCGGAAGCAGGCTTTAATCTTGACGGATTACCATCCCACCATCCGCCATAAAGACGGTAAATATTTCTCACTACAAACTCAGGTTCATCATAAAGTGGTGCTAACCATGGCTTGTCGGATAAGTGCTCAGGCACAGAAACTTCATGGATTATTTCATCCAGTCTTGCTCCTGAGTTCATCAACTCGAGTGTGGAGTCTGTCAAATACTCTAAAGCTTCTGCCATGTCGCCCAATACGGTCTCAACCCGCTTGCGACCAACTATTGGAAGTCCATGAGCTGGATAAACTTTTTCGGCTCCCCTGTCAAGCATGTCTCTCAACGCCTGAGCCCATTCAAGAGCATAACGCTGCACTTTTTGAGGATTTCCAGCGTTTGGGAAAGTCCAAATGACGAAGTCTCCTGCAAAAACAGTTTTGTTTTCCTCGTCCCACACCCAAGTGTGATCGTCGGTCTCACCACGTCCGTGATTTAATTCGAAGCTTTTACCGCCGACTTCAAGCATGTAACTGTCCTTGTAGGTGATCTCTGGGTCTGCGACACTGTCAGGAAGAAACGTTGACCCAAATCCTCCAATACCAATTCTCGTTGTACCCACCTCAGCTCTCGGTGTTATTCCTCCAAATTGTCTCTTGTTGATAAATGTATTCCAGTCACTGGTGAGACGGTAGCGATCGAACCGATCCAGAACAGCTTCATGGGCAATAACTACGGGTTTCTTTTCTGAACGTGCTTCAGCATCCTCTATAAAAGCACCACTTCCGCCAACATGGTCGAGATGGCCATGTGTGTATACAAGTGAGTGAATCGGGTCTTTGGACCAACCTCTTAGAGCTTCAACAACATTTTCGCCTGAACCAGTACCGCTAGCATCTACACAAACCAAACCTTCTTGTGTTTTAACAGCCCAACAATGAGAAAAAGACTCGACTACCGCAACTTCGTCTTCAACTTCGACCAGTTCATCCAATACCCTATTGTGAGGGGGTTCAGGATTTCCAGTGTCAATAATTCGGTTGGATAGTTCTACTGGATCAACTGTTTCGGACACTTTTCCCTCCTGGGTATTACTTAAAGGTTAGACAAATTGACCTNNGTCTACCCTATGCANTCNCGAATCAATGATAAAGAGCGTTCAAGGTCCTCAAAAAAGAAGAAATGGCCTCCTTCAATCCAATTAACTTCAGTGTTAATTTCTTCAGCTTGCTGCTCAAACCAGACTTTACTTAGATCTGTTTCCGTGCCTGCCAAGATATGGGTTTCAGCCTTNACGTCGCTTAAGCGTTCAAATGTGCTAAGCGGGCCGTATCTTTCCCTCGAGCCAAAAATTGTTGCCTCTGTTTCAGGGTTGCATGCCAATTCNACTTGTCCATCATCTCTATCAACAAATCCCCATTTAACNTAAGCCTTTAANACTGAAGGCTCTAATGCTTCTAAAGGTTTTCTAGATCCGTAAGANTCTNTNATTTCTTCACGATCCGACCAGATNGACCTACGTCTACGAGCACCGACTGCCAGAGGGTGTTCTTTTTCCTCTAAAAACTCGGCTCGTTCTTTTCTGGAATCGAAATTCATCGCGATAGCTTCACATAACATTAGAACTTGCACTTTTTCGGGCGCCATGGCTGCTATCTCAATTGCTATCGCACCTCCTAGAGAAACGCCCAGAATCGAAAAAATATCTAGCCGTAATGAATCCATGACTTTCAATACATCTGATGCCATTAAATCATTTCCCAAATCAGCTTCGTCTAACACCTCTTCACTTGCGCCATGGCCTCTCAAATCAACTCCAACGACTCGATAATTTTCGCGAAGCAAGCTGACTATGGGGTCAAACATTCCTGCACAAAAGCCGTTTGGGTGCAGCACGAGCAAGTTGTTACAGGCCTCACTGGCTGCCTGCCAATCCAAATATGCTATTTCAAGCCCATCTGAAATAATCTTTCCTTCTAAAGGACCATTTCCTATATTGTTACAACTCGACAATCTCACACCTCGTAATAAGTTTGGCATCCGATTGGGATATATGAGCGTACAAAGATAAAAAGTATCAATGACTGAAAGAAAAAATTGAAATTTAATAATCGCTTATTAATATTTTCTGCGCTTCTCCTATCCTTACTATCTGCCTGTAGCAACAAAGAAGCAAAGGTAAAGAGCGTTACGTACTCTCAACCTCATGTGATAGCAGAATACCCACATGATTCAAATGCTTTCACGCAAGGTCTCGAATTTTTCGGTGAACGTTTATTTGAAAGCACCGGCCTCTACGGAAACTCGAGCATAAGGGAAATAGACCTTAAATCTGGATTAACTCTTAATTCCGCAATGTTGGACAAGAACTTGTTCGGAGAGGGTTTAACATTTTTAGATGAAAATCGTATTCTTCAATTGACATGGAAATCAGAAAAAGCACTCATATGGGAATCAGATCCTCTAAGAATTATTGGTGATTGGAAATATGAAGGACAGGGTTGGGGGGTGTGTCTCTTCGATGATGACCGCCTTGCAATGTCAAACGGATCAGACTCTTTGGTCTTCAGAAACCCCGAAACCTTTGAAGTAATTGATTCGATTAACGTAACTTTAGATGGTGTGAAAGTTGAAAAATTAAATGAACTTGAGTGTGACGATCAAACGATTTGGGCGAATATTTGGCAAACGGACCGGATAATTGGAATTGACTTCGCTACAGGTCACGTGACACACGTTTTAGAAACCTCCAACCTCCCTTTAGACAGGGAAACCTTGGGGCAAGGTGCCGTTCTGAACGGTATAGCTCGAATACCAGACAGCGAAAATTTTCTTATTACAGGTAAACTTTGGCCTAAAATTTTTGAGGTTAGCTTCACCGGTGGATGATCTTAAAGAAAGTTTTTCTCTATTTCTTCTTCTGTCCAAAAGCCTGGGAGTGGACGGTCAGGTGAAGTTTGCGCATAGTAGCTAAGTCTTTCCTGAGCACCTGTATTGAACATCTCTATCACATCGAATATCCCTGAACCGCATACCGCTCTCAAAGCCCGATCGCCTTCACTTTTTAGTTTCGGAAGTTGTGGAGTTAGTACGATAAGTCTCTGTTTTCCGTTCTCATCACCTGCACTTGATAGAACGTGTGCCCTTCCTATAGTTTTCCATAGGATTTCTGGTCTGCGCATTCCTGCCCTAGTGCTAGTAAATGAACCTGAAACCTCCACATACCATAGTCGACCATCTTTCATATCTGTAACGGAAAATGGAAACTGGACACCTAAATCGCGTCTATTTACCTTCTTCTTGACTATTTCAAAACCAGCCTCTGTCAGATGTTCTTGAGCTATATCGGAGGCTTTCTTTCCGCTTTCAGTAGCTCTGATAAGACTTTCATCTCTAGCTGCCATTTCTTCAAATAAGTTGCTCTGTTTAGCTGAAGAGCCAATTAAATCTCTTCTTTTCCAATAGTTTTGGCTTTCTTCTAAACGTTTTTCTTCTACTTCAAGCCTTTCACGCGCTAGTGCGATGTATTCACTGTCTATGTCGTAACCGACTCCTCTTCTTCCTGCCCTCAAAGCTGCGACCAGTGTTGATCCTGAACCAAGGAACGGGTCAAGGATAAGATCATCTTTAAAAGAGTAAAGATCTATCAGTCTTCTAGGAAGTTCGACGGGAAATGGAGCAGGATGGCCTACCCTTGTAGCTTGTTCAGCGTCTATCCTCCAAAGATCTAAAGTCGCCTCCATGAATTCATCTGTTGTAACAGTGTTTTCATGTGGGAGGTCTTCTTTTAGGCGCTGTTTAACATTTCGTGCACGGTCAAATCTGCCCTTGCTCGCTACGACAACTCTCTCAGTGACATCACGCAGTACAGGATTTGACGCACTACGAAATGACCCCCATGCAACCGAACCAGTAGCTCCTTCAGCTTTCTGCCATACAACTTCTCCTCGGAGTAACAACCCAAGCTCGTCTTGCAAAATTCGGATAATGTCACTTGAAAGGCTCCTATACGGGCGTCTTCCGAGGTTTGCTACATTTACAGCAATTCTTCCACCCGGTTCAAGCACTCTTACGCATTCGGAAAAAACGTTGTGCAACATTTCTAAATACTCCAGATAGGACTCGGGTATGCCTGTTGCNTTTTCCCCAGTGACTGCAATTTCATATTCCTTGCCGACAAAATATGGTGGCGAAGTTACAACCAGTGCAACCGATGAATCCGGAATGTGATGCATATCGCGGGAATCGCCGTGAATGCAGCCGTCCCCAAGNCCTGTTGCTTTATTTACAGTCTCGTCNGTCGAAATAAAAGGGGCAATAAAGCGACTATAAAAAGTTGTTGAATCATGATTCTCGCGCCGGCCAGAACCAAAGACAGATGTTNCAGTTGCTTTTCCGTAACTAGCCACTGACCCCCCTAAAGTTTCCTTGCCACAAATAATGACCATTTCCGCTTAAGTCATTAGGGCATACCATCGTAGAGGAATGGAAGAAATAGAACACTAGAGGTTTCCCAATTAATAAAAATTAATCCAAAAAGCTTGATTTAAAGGGCGTAAATCTATTCTCCTATGTATAAATCTGGATAAATAAATACAAAATTTTCAGCAAGTTGTTCTCTNGCTACTGNTCCAGTGGTGGCCCAATCATAGATTGATCCACCAATAGAATCTGAAACAGTCAGTGATGAAACAAACCCGTCTAGGTCATTGATGGTGGCTAACGGCTCGCCCGGATCNGGTAAAGCTGTTCCATCTGCNAGTCCCACTCCCCCTATNGGGTGAACTAGAATGTCNNTATTTTTNAGATTCTTTCTCAGTAGTTTTATATTTTCACTGTTGTAATAATTAGGATCAGCATGTTCTTCTGTCCTAAATGACCAATAGTTCATCGGAAGCCAAACGTCATACAGGTTTTCCAAATCACTCCAGGGGAACTCTGGCCAAAAATTTGGATTTATCACATCNGTTACTACNGGCGGCATCACNATCGCNCCTAGNACTCTGTCCCCNAAGCTNCTTCTAAGATTTCTAGAAAGCTCAACTAATCTGGNGCTACGTTCCTGATATTCAAGNTNGTCATCATTCCATTCGATGTCTACTGCCAATCCGTCGAACTTATGACCGAAAACTTCGAAATTTGCAAGAGCAAGTAGTCGTTTTAAATCTTCTCCATCTTCAGCATTCCATTTCGGCAAATACCAGGCGACAACATCCATATCGTTTGCGTGAGCGTTTAAAAGAAACTCTGCGAGATACCACGGATCAGAAATTAATTTATTTGAGCGATCTTTGCTTCTGGAGCTTTGAAGGAACAAGGTTCTAACTTTATTTTCTGACATTTCAAAAATGTCTGACGNAAGAACCGTGGCGGAACCACGAAGATAATTAGGGTCTGCGTCGAAAGAGTCAACCCACGTCCCTAAGCCTCTATATGAATCAATGGAGTTTTTTTCGTCAACTTTCACTTTGAGGACAGGTTCTATAACTTTCATGGGCTTAGCAGAAACACTTACATTCGCTGTTTCTTTTCCAGATGTAGCTGAAACAGCGATTAAAACTGAAATGCTCAAAATCAGTATTGCCAAAAAAATTTGCAGTTGAAAGCGCTTCATTTATAAAACGTCAACNATTTGTCCATAATCTATAAATTAGTCACTTTGGTTTACTCTGTTAGGTCACACTTAGATTTTCTTTACTTGTCATATCTAAAACATCATGCTCAACTAACGTCAGTTATATGGATGATAAACAATCAAGTGANCACTCTGAAAACGAGAACCCTTCCAAGATGATCGGGAGAAGAGGGTTTATCGTCACTCTGGGTTTTGGGGTAGCTGCTTCGGCTTTATTACGAAAACTTCCCGGAAAATCCACTGAAGGGATTCCGAAAGTCTCTTCTGAGAAAATTTCACTTGCTTCAACTACCACTTCAACAAGTTTGCCCGGCGTATCTACTTCTTTGAATAACGAGGAGCTTTCAAATGAAGTTGAAACTGTTTTTGAAACCGTAATTTCTGGAGGCCGTGTTATAGATCCAGANAGTGGTTTTGATGGAATCGCCAATATAGGTATAAACGGAGACTCAATAAGGCTTGTAAGTAACTCACCTTTAACCGGAAATTCAGAAATTGACGCAACTGGATTAGTGGTCGCTCCTGGGTTCATCGATGTCCTTTCTTACCCAACGAACGGATATGGAGAGTGGTTTAAGATAGCGGATGGAGTCACTTCAAACTTGTGCTTGCATGGAATAGACAATCCGATGGAACAATTTCTTGAAAGTACCAAAGCTCACAATCCGCCTGTCAACTATGGAGGAGCGGTCGACCACTATCAACACCGAATAATTCTAGGAGTTGGAATCCAAAAAACTACTGANAAAGAAAGAAGAACTCTACTTGAACGTGCAGAAACAGACCTNCAAGCAGGAGCAATAGGAATTCATCAACAACCGGAATACACGGTAGATCTTCAAAAGTCTGAAATAGTAGATCACGGACACTTAGCAGCGAAATACAACGTCCCCTTATGTCTTCACCTTCGCTACTCTTCTGACAAGGCTTTTGAATCTCAAGAAAATGCCATCAATGAAGCTTTAGAAGTGGCTAAAGAAACAGGATGNTCTATTCATATAGAACACTTGAATTCAACCGGTGGCACTGGAAGGATGAGAGCTGCTATAGATCAGATAGAAAAAGCACGCGACGAAGGACTCTCTGTCACCGCGTGCATTTACCCGTACACATTTTGGGCGACTTATGGTGGGAGTGCACGCTTTAACAATTTTCAGGAGAAGTTCGATATCTCATTCGGAGATCTCCAAGAAGTTGGGAAACCGGATCGTATGACTGAAGAAACATTTTCTATCGCGAGATCTGAAAACAAGTTGATTGCAGCCTATGCCATGGATGAAGAGGACNTNACTGAAGCNTTGTCAGCANCATGGGTTCTAATTGGTTCAGANNCAATTCTTGAAAAACCCGAAAAAGATGAAAACCACAATAANCATCCACGTTCTNCNGGTTGNTTCAGNCNCTTNNTAAGNAANTATGTNCGCGAACAAAAAGTACTTTCTCTTATCNGANGCNTTNGCNAAAATNACNATTCTGCCTGCACGACTACTTGAAAAGTCAAGNTCATCNATGANNCTNCGNGGACGNATNCANTCCGGTGCANTTGCAGATATAACCATGTTCGANCCTGNAANNATTTCCGATCNNNCTGANGTAAGTAACCCTGCTCAAGAGTCAATTGGGATAGTTAATGTAATGGTTGGCGGGCAATTAGCTAGAAGCAACAACAGAAACAACAATGTCCAATCCGGAGTTCCTATTCTGCGAGACATTTCATGAGCGAAGTCACACGAGAAC
>PBAM01000014.1 GCA_002716285.1 Acidimicrobiaceae bacterium | reverse complement strand
TATCTGGTAAAGATTATGTTCCGAAAAATTATTTTAAGTGTGTTGGTAGTGGCTGTATTAAGTTGTTGCAGTTCTGAAGTATCAGTTGAAAAAAATAATGATGTCGGGCTTCTTTCAGAAGTTTCAAGTCAAGCTAGCAAATCGAATGACTTTCTTTCACAAGGAAATTTTTCTGCTGATCCTGACCTCTATAACCTTTCTGAATCTCAGATGAGTTGTGTAGTAGATCAATTGCTTAATTTTTTTAGTCCGGAACAAGTCAGTGCTATAACCAGTGAAGGTCCAAATGTTGAACAAAAAGAGATTGCTCTTTCCGCATTAGAGTTATGCGACTTACTAGTTACTGTTGTGAATTTAGGGATCTTAGAAGGAATAGCTAATTCCTTCGGAACTTTTCCTAATGACACTGATTGTGTTCTTTCAACTATTAGAGAAAAAGAGTTAGTTCCAATTTTTGAAATTTTATTTTCCGAAATTGATTCGGCCGAAATGTCTGAAAAAATAGAAGAAATTTTATTAGAAAGCCGAATTTTGGACTTTTTGGTTACTTGTGTACTCGATGCAAAGTTCGGCCATTATCAAAATAATGATCTTGTATGCAGAGGCCTGTTTGACCGTGTGGCGAAAATGATGACAGCGATCATTCGTCAAGGTATTCAAGTTGAAGAGGGTCCAACGGTCAATCCTGATTTGTTAGTCGAATTGTTTTCGATATCTGATGAGATCTATATTTGGCTTTCGAAAAATGTTGATATAGCAATTGCTGAGGATGCGTCAATAGTTCGTGATGCATCTATATATGTTTCTAAAGTCATGATTGAGTCCTTTAGAGATTTAGGATCCGATGCCGAACCCGAAGAAGTATTAGAAGCAATGTTTGTTGCTGTCGTCAGGTTGGATACTGAATTGGCTGAGGAGAGAAATTCGATAAACCAAGCCCAAGAAAGATTAGAACAGTATTTAGTTTCTGTTTGCGGTGATTCAGCAACGTACCTTTTTAATTTGCTATCTGGAATAGGGCAAAAGATTTGAAACTATCTATTAATTTAAAAAAGTTAATTTTATGGGTTTTGATGCTCATATTGTTAACAGGCTGTGGTGCAAGTCTCCGGAGTCCCGATAAAGCTCAAAATGAGCCATTAGACATTTCATTCAAATTCGAAAATGAAGAAAATCAAACGCTTTCAGCTAATGCAGAAAAGTCACCAGATAAAAAGTTGATTCCACTTCCTACATACGAACCTTTAACTACGGAGATTCCAGAAGGTTTTTGTCTTGCTCTAGCGAAAAAATCTGCGCAACTGATGATTGAAATTGAAAAAGAGTTAGCAGCTATAGACACAAGTGAAGCGCAACTTTTACAGCAATTAATTTTACGATCTGAAGAATTAGTCAGTTGGGTATCAGCACGTGTTCCTTTTTTAGTAGCTAGTGAAATTTTTGAACTTGTTTCTTTTTATGAAGAGTTAGTTGAAGCATTAAATTCAGTTACACATCAGAATTTCACTACAGTTCGCATACAAGGTTTGATTTCTTCTTCTCTTCTCTCTCGAGATTCTGTTAGTCTTGATTCTTTTTTGAATGCTTCAAATCAATTAGGTGGGTATGTCGAAGATTCTTGTGGCCCTGGGTATCCGTTATTAACCACATTTACTGGTTTGGTTTCTAACCAGCAGGTGGAGGATTTAGGAGAGTCAGAGAATGTTATTAAAGATTTTTTGGATATCTGGCCTAAAGAAGAAGTAGAAACTATTGATACAAACTAATTATCTAAAAATTTATTAAAAACGTCTAAAAATTTTGAACACCGATTTGAACACCCGTAGTCTGAATACATGAATATTGCTGTTGTCGGAGCCACAGGACAAGTAGGCCAAGTAATGAGAGCCCTTTTATGGGAACGTGAATTCCCTGTTGGCGACATTAGGTTTATGGCATCTTCTCGGTCTGCTGGGAGTGCGTTAGATTGGGGGGATCAAAAAATAATTGTTGAGGATTCTGCAAAAGCAAATTGGTCAAATGTTGATATTGCTTTATTAAGTGCCGGTAAAACTGCCTCATTGGAAATTTCACCTGTAATAGCAGCTTCAGGGGCGACAGTAGTTGACAATTCGTCAGGATGGAGAATGGATCCAGAAGTACCTCTTGTAGTTAGCGAAGTTAATCCAGAAGCTCTTGATGAAATACCAAAAGGGATTGTTGCAAATCCTAACTGTACAACAATGGTTGCTATGCCTGTTTTATCGCCATTGCATAAATGTGCTGGACTTTTATCACTTAGAATTTCGACTTATCAAGCAGTTTCCGGAGCAGGTTTAGCAGGTGTAGAAGAACTAGAAGGGCAAATTAACTCAGCTACAGGTAAAGCCACTCAACTTGCCTACGATGGTAAAGCCCATGAATTTCCTGAACCGAGTTCTTTCCCGCAGTCAATTGCATTTAATGTTTTACCTCATGCAGGCTCTTTTGTTGACGACGGCAGAGGAGAAACTGATGAAGAGCAAAAGTTACGAAATGAGAGTCGAAAAATTTTGAATATTCCTAATTTATTAGTTTCACCTGTATGCGTTAGAGTTCCTGTGTTTACCGGTCACTCTTTAGCAATAAACGCTGAGTTTGAAAATTCTATTTCCCCTGAGGAAGCCACAGAAATACTTTCTAATACTTCTGGTGTTACTTTATGCGATGTCCCGACACCAATTGATTGCACAGGCATTGATGACACTCTTGTTGGACGTATAAGAAAAGATGAAACTGTTGAAAATGGTTTGGCCCTATTTCTATCTGGTGACAATCTTCGTAAAGGTGCCGCATTGAATGCAATTCAAATTGCAGAAAAATTATTAAAACGCTGATATAGCGGAGAAAGGTTCAATTATGAAAGTAGGTATTACACTTCCGGCTCAATTCCCATTTGATAGCACTGAACAACTTTTACCTGTTTATGAGGAAATGGGAGTTGACTCTTACTGGGCTCCAGATCATTTACTTGGAGTATTCCATCCGGATCTATGGTCAGAGATACCTCTTTCAGTACTAGCTGCTGACCCTGATGCTTTTTACGATCCTTTTGTATATGGAGCACGAATTTCAACTATGACCGACAAGCCCTATGGTATTTCAGTTACTGATTCGACTCGCCGTAGAGCACCTGATTTAGCTCGCACAGCTCTTTCACTTAATGATTTAATTCCTGGTGGATTTATTTTAGGAGTTGGGTCAGGTGAAGCTGAAAGCCTTTTACCGTATGGCTACCCCTTTGAAAAACCTGTAGGTATTTTAGAAGAATGTCTTATTGAATTACGTTCTCTGATTGATGACGGGCATATGCCAGAAAACAAAATTGGACGAATGGGCTTACCTCTAGAAGCTGAAGGTAGAGGAAAACCAGCTATTTGGGTTGCTGGGCACGGGCCACGAATGCTAAAACTTACTGCACAATATGGAGATGGATGGATACCCGCATGGTGGATGAGTCCTGAAGAATATGGACAGAAACTTTCAACCATCGTTGATTATGCAAACTCATTTGGACGTCCTACTCCAGAAGCTTCGTTATTGACTTTTGTTTTATTTAGTGAATCAATTGATAAGGCAGAAGAAATGTTTGAAAAAGAACCATTAGGAAAACTTTTCGGCCTTTTTGCGATGGGTGATATTTGGGAATCGAACGGTCTTGAACATCCATTAGGAAATGATTCAAAAGGTTTTATAGACGTAATTATTCATGATTTAAATGCAGATGACCTAAGAGATCTGGCTCCTACAATTCCTTTCGAGATGGTTAAGGAAGTTTTATTTATAGGAAATGCCCAAGAATTGGGACAACAATTTGAAGGATACGCAAAGGCCGGGTTAGAACATCTAATAATTGGGAATTTGACAGGTGTTGTCGGAGGGATGGATGAGATTATAGCTAGGGGAATGGAACTACCCCAGCTTATGTCTGTACTCAAAGAACTTTAAATTAACTCAAGGCGGATTTTCCACATATCGTTGCATCGCCATGTCAAGGGATAGATCAAGCTGGTTAGAAAGACTTGCCAACCAAGCTAAAACGTCAGCTAATTCATGCAACTGGTCTTCTTGTGATCCTTTTCTAACAGCTTGAGCTAATTCACCGACTTCTTCACACAACCATGCAACTGTTGAAGGGAGACCTCGACTTCTGTCTTCTTGCCCATATAGATTTTCCATTAAGTCCTGTAATTCATTTAGTTCCATTTAAAGACCGTAATATGAGTCGGTAAAACTTTCAGGTATCCCTGTATTGAGAGCTTTTTTGGTACACAATCTCATTAAATGATTTCTGAAAGTGAAGCTACAAATCTTCTACTTGCACTAGATGCATTAGATGAATTAGAACAAGCAGCTTTAAAGATGGTTCGAGCTGAAATCGAATGTGGCCCTGTTATAGATGGACTAATGGCTGATCCATTAACAGAAGGGTCCCGTTTGGATCTTCTTTATGTCGTTGATACTTTAGTCGCAGACTTATTGACCGCGATGGGGAGACGTAGAACTGTTGGAACACTGCTCCAGGAAGCACCGGCAAGTTCAGCTCGTGATGCATTGACAGCGCATTTATCAGAACAAGGTTAAGAACTAAGAAGGTTCAGGTAATTTTGCCAAATTTTCGATGACTTCTATATTTTTCAGATTTAGAAGAGTATTTGGATTTATTCTTATTTTCTGATCACGACTTCCGCCTCCCACAATTATCGAAGTTCTTTCCATAACTGCATCATCTACCCAGATAGGTAGAGGTGAGGGGAGGCCAAAAGGTGTAACTCCACCAACTATCATCCCAGTAATGTTTTCGGTTTCCTCACCGCCGGCGAAAGAAGCTTTTTTTGTGCCCAGTTTGTTACGTACTGCACCGTTTACGTCGAGTTTATGTGTCGCTAATAAAATACATAAAGTAAAAATTTTTGGATCTGATTTTCCAACAACCAAAATGGCGTTTGCTGAGTCTTCAGGGGAAATTCCATAATTCTCACAGAAGCTGGCTGTATCAGCCAGATCTGGATCGCAAGGCATAATTTCATATTCAACTTTTAATTTGTTTAGCTCGGAGATCACTACATCACTAGCAACAGATTTTTTATACTCGTTCATAGAGACTCCAAGGTATTACCAAAAAGTTATTTACTTGATCTAATCCCATAAAAAACAGATGACAAAACTAATAATCCACCGATGAAAGTTGTCATTTCAGGGACTTCATCAAACCATATCCAGACCCAAAGCGAAGCGAAAATAGTTTCTACTGGGGTGAACATACTTACTTCTGCAGCTGAAGCATGTCGTGTAGCGGAAACCATACACAGTCGTGCAATCGGTCCAACAAATAAACCCATTCCTAGAGTGCATAAAAGAGCACGTTTATCTAGTGTGTCGAACTGAGCTGGGATAAAAGTAAAAAGCATAATAAAAAAGGGTGCAATTAAGACGACGAGAGTTCTAGACATTTCTTTAAAATGTCTCCAAATCACAAGATTTGTACTGAAAACTAAAATTGCCAGAAGAGCCATTAGATCTCCATCTAAGCCTCCAGTGGTTAGAGAACCTGAAACAATTATTAGGATTCCAATAAATGTTCCGCTGATAGCTTTCCAGATTCTTCTGGAAGTTTTTTCACCGATAGCAAATTTGGCTATTAAACCAGCAAAAATTGGAGCGCCTGCCACAATAGTTACAACGTTGGCAACTGCAGTTCTTGTGACAGCTTGAATGAATGCAGTAGTTCCTATAGCTGCAAGTGCTGAAGAGAGTAAGAGTGGCCATTTATAGGCAGTAATTTCTGTGACTACGGTTTTGCCTAGTGTTTTCCAGACAATTATGGATATTGAAGGAATAGAAAAAACGCCAACGAAAAAAGCGATAGTCCAACCATCGATTTCTGCAATTCTTGTAAATAAAGAGTCTGTTGAAACAATAAACATCCCACTAGCGGATAAAAACAAACCAAAAGGTCTGCCTGAATGAGTGAACTGTTTTAGTTGCTTTTTTCTCATCGAGGGACTTTACCTTGAAGCCCGATCAGGACACATGCTTTTGTATCTGAAAAGATTTGTTTGAGTAATAATGAAGAAACCAAACATTCTATTTATAACCATTGATCAGTTAAGAGCAGATTGTCTTGAAGCGCGTTCAGAACGTGTTGTTAAGACACCTTACTTAGATGCATTAGCCTCTCAGGGCGTTAGATTTGCGAATCATTTCACTCAAGCTTCGCCATGTGGACCCAGTCGCGCAAGTTTATTAACAGGGACGTACTTGCATACTCATCAGTCAGTTTTTAATGGAACACCCCTCGACGATAAATTTACAAATATTGCTAAAGAGTTTCGTACAGCTGGTTACGATCCTTTGCTGTTCGGGTATACAGATACAACCATTGATCCTCGAACAGTAGACGAAAATGATCCACGTCTTTTAACTTATGAAGGTCATTTACCCGGTTTTAATGTAGCTCTTCCACTCCCAGAAAATAGAGACGCATGGTATCAATGGCTTTCTGAAAAAGGTTATGACATTTCTGATAGGAAAAAGTTCCTAAAAGGAATTGAGGAGACTGAAATCCCTCCTGGAAGAGGAAAAACATGGCCCCCATCCCCTTATGAGACAAATGAGACTGAGACCGCTTTTGTTGTTGGAGAAGTTATCGACCGGTTAGAAAATTTACACGAACCATGGTTCTTACACGTATCAATATTAAGACCACACCCACCTTTTGTTGTACCTGCTCCTTATAACGATTTATACGACCCTGCAGATGTTGATGAGCCTATTATCCCTAGTGATAGTGGCCATCCGTTCATAGATTCACTTTCAACAATTGATTTTTTTAAAGCCCCCTCGGAACCCATTGACAGGCTTCAATTGAAAGCAACTTATTTTGGAATGGTCACTGAAGTAGATGATCAAATAGGAAGGTTGACTGGATTTTTGGATCAAAAAGGACTAGCAGAAGACACGATTGTTTTGGTTACATCAGACCATGGTGAACTGCTAGGTGATCATGGTTTAGTTTCTAAGTTCGGTTTTCACGATCAAGCTTTTCATATCCCCATGATTATTAGATACCCAGCTCTAGAAGGTCCTAAAGGTTTAATAATTGAAGAATTTACAGAGAACGTCGATGTTATGCCGACTTTATTAGATCTAGCAGGGTTATCAATTCCTGCACAATGTGAAGGGGATTCAGCCAGGGTATTCCTAGAAGGGAAAAAGCCGACTGAATGGCGAAAAACGGTTCACTGGGAATTTGATTTCAGAGTATTTGCCGAGAGAATTGGACTCCCTTTAAATGAATGCCGTTTAATTGTTCATCGTGATAACAGAGGCAAACTTGTGCATTTCCTTGGCATGCAGGACATCTTTTTTGATCTAGAAACAGATGAATGTGAAAAACATCCACTGTTTGAACATTCTTTGATGGAAGGTTTTTCTTCAGAACTGAGTGAATGGTTACCTGAAATTCCGGAAAGTCCCCTTGTGAATCTCTTAGCTACTACTGAAGGAATGGTTACTCTCAAAAATCCTAAATGATTCTTTTAAAAACTTTTCTCTACGTAACAGTACTTCTAGGATTAGTTGTAGGAAAAATTTTAAGTTTAAATTTTTTAGGGGGAAGATTAAATGGTTTTTATATTCTCGGATTCAAATAATTGTCGAATCTAATAAAGGGCTCATCTTGGGAAGTACTAGAAAATTTTGAAAGATTCAGTCAAGTAAACGATGTTTTTAATCGTGCCTTTTGGGATTCTGAAATTGCTACTGAGGATGCACGTGAATTTTTTAGATCACACCGTGAACCACTAAAAAAATGGCGTAATGCATCTGGCTTTGAACAGAGGGATTACGCGATTAGAAATGCCGCTTGGCATGTTGCAGATGTCTTTGCTGAAATGCGAGATGCAGATGATTTAAGAGATGGTTTTCTTTCACCATTAAGCCAGTTACGACAGGGTCCAGATGAGGCTTTTGATTTAGGAAGCCCGGAACAAGCTTCAAAGACTATTAAGCAAGTGTCAAAACTTTTTGGTGCTGATTTAGTTGGCATTTGCAAATTCGATGAACGGTGGGTTTATACCCAACGGTATGCACGAAGTTCTAGTGAAGGAAAACCTGAAGGCCATCCTGTTGATCTCCCAGAAAATCTTCAGGGTGTCATAGTCGTTGGTCAGGCTATGGACCATGATCTTGTTGATACAGTTCCTTCAGCACTTTCAGGTGCAGCGGTAGGTCTTGGTTATTCAAAAGATGCGCTAGTACTTTTAGCGACAGCTCAATGGCTTTTAAATCTCGGCTACTCAGCGGTACCAAGTTTAAATGACACTGCTCTAGCCATTCCTTTAGCAATCCAAGCTGGACTAGGTGAATATGGAAGACACGGCATGGTAATAACGCGTGAATTTGGACCAAGAGTTCGGTTTGGCAAAATTTTCACAAATGCTCCAATGGCATTTGATAACCAAGTTGAGTTCGGGGTTACAAAATTTTGTGAAAAGTGCAGAAAGTGCACGAATGCATGTCCACCCAAAGCAATACCTGATGGCGAACCTTCACCAGTAAAACTAAATTTATCCTCAATTTCGGGTGTAAAAAAATGGTCAGTTGATGGAGAGAAATGTTTCTCTTATTGGGCAAAAATAGTGAGTGACTGCATGATTTGTATGCGAGTTTGTCCTTACAACAAAGACTTTACAAAGTTTCGTCACAAAATAGGTTTACGTCTAGCTTCTACAAAATTAAGAAATATCATGTTAATGCTTAATGATTTTTTAGGTTATGGAGAGAGACTAAAACCAAAATTATGGTGGAATGGCGAAAGCCGTAGAAAAATCTAACTCTTAAGATTCGTTGGTACTTTTACCTTCAAGATCCTCTATCTCCGTGTTCAGTCTTTTTATGGTTTGACTTGCTGTCGTTTTAAAAAGAAAAGGGAAAATAGCGTGAAAAAGTGCAGCAACTGATGCCACCGCCATTGAATAGGAAATTTTGAAAGCTCTTAGTGCGTGCTCCGACCATGTTTCCCCAACTGACGATGGATGGTCTGAAAAAATACCGATAATCCACAATACCTAACGATCGGAAATTAAAAAGCATCAGGAAAGTTTAAGAAAAAGAAAGGGCACTTTCGAGGTCTTCTAAAAGATCCTCTATCGATTCGATACCAATCGAGAGACGTATTAGATCCTCAGGAACTTCGAGTGGAGAACCTGCAACTGATGCGTGTGTCATTGCGCCGGGATGCTCGATCAAAGATTCAACAGCTCCAAGAGATTCAGCCAATGTGAACACTTTTGTAGAAGCAGAAATTTTTTCCGCCTCTTGGCGACCTCCAGAAATAGTAAATGAAACCATTCCACCAAAATCTTTCATCTGTTTTTTTGCAATCGCGTGCCCTTTATGATCGTCAAGGCCGGGATAGAAAACTTGTTTGACTTTAGGTTGTTGGCTCAAAAAATTAACAACTGCTTTGGCATTTTCGCAGTGGCGATCCATACGCACAGCTAGTGTTTTAATTCCTCTTAAAACTAGATAGCAATCGAATGGGCTTGGAACAGCTCCGACAGCATTTTGAGTAAACGAAAGATGCTCTACAAGACTTTCGTTATTTGTTGCTACAAAACCTCCCACTACATCACTGTGGCCACCTAAATATTTTGTAGCTGAGTGGACAACAGCATCAGCACCTAAAGAAATAGGTTTTTGTAAATAGGGTGTAGCAAAAGTGTTGTCGACTATAAGCAACCCTCCAAGTTCATGTGTGATCTCTGAGATTTTTTGAATGTCTACAACATTCAGTAGAGGATTAGTTGGAGTCTCAAGCCAAACTAATTTTGTATCAGTAGTCCAAGCTTCTTTAATTGAATTTGGGTTACTTAGATCAATTGCTTCATGAGAGATTTTGTTTCGACCATATATTTTGTCAATTAATCTGAAAGATCCTCCATAGGCGTCATTCCCCAGAATAATCCTGTCGCCCGGTTCTAAAAAACGAAGCAAAGAATCCTCTGCAGCCATTCCGCTAGAAAACGCGAAACCGTATTGTGCGCATTCGAGGCTTGCTAGGCATGTTTCATATGCATGTCTAGTCGGATTGCCGGTTCTTGCATACTCATAACCAAATTTTGGTTGCCCTACAGCGTCTTGTGCAAAAGTGGTTGACAGTGCAATAGGTGTAACAACCCCGCCTGTACGCGAATCGTGTGGTTGTCCTGCTCTAATTGCGCGAGTTTCAAATCCAAAACCTTCAGGATCTTCAAAACCTGACAGAAGCGGGTCACCGCCATGTGTTTCCATTAATTCCCCAACTAGTCAATCTTTAAAGGTTTTCCGATTCTGACACAAAAGCTTCAACTTCAGATTTCGTGAGAACAGTAATTGGTCTACCTTTGTCTAACACCAAAAAAGTTTTTGATTTACCAAATAGCTTAACAACATTGAAAATACTTTCTCCTACACCAACAAGTTCAAGCGGTGGCTGCAAAAAATCTTTAACAGTGAGACCGTCTTCATTTTCTGAGTTGTTGATCAGTATTTCTTTCGAAACAGAACCTAGTACTTCAGCTGCAGAAACAGGCATTTCACCAACGGCTACCGGTAAATGAGTGATTCCATTTTTTTCCATGGTTTTTAAAGCTGAAGAAATTGTTTCTTCAGGATTTAGGTATACCAGTTCGACAGGTTCTAAATTTCTGAATTTAATTGCATCGAGAACAGATTTGTGGGAAAGCGGATCGTCATCACTATTTGAAAATCCCATTTTCGCCATCCAAACAGGATTGAAAATCTTGCTCAAATAGCCTCTTCCTGAATCTGGAAGAAGAACAACTACAAGGTCGTCTTTAGATAGATCTTCTGCAAGTTTTAGTGCACCTGCTACTGCGGTACCGCAGGACCCACCAATTAAGAGCCCCTCTTCTTCAGTAACACGTTTTGTCATCGAAAATGAGTCTGCGTCGCTAATTGGAATAGTTAGATCTACAACACTCTGATCATATGTAGTTGGCCAAAAATCTTCACCCACTCCTTCAACTAGATATGGGCGTCCAGAACCTCCTGAAAAAACTGAGTTTTCGGGGTCGGCTACAACTATTTGAATATCTTTGTTCATTTCTTTCAAAAACTTTCCGACACCACTAATAGTTCCACCTGTTCCAGCACCAGCAACAAAATGTGTTATCTCTCCATTAGTTTGTTCCCATATCTCAGGACCAGTTGTCTCATAATGTGCTTGAGGATTATTCGGATTGTGGTATTGGTTAGGTTGGAAGGCATTTGGGGTTTCTCTAACTAAACGCTCGGCTGTCGAATAATAGGAGTTAGGGTCATCAGGTTCAACAGCTCCTGGACAGACAACCACCTCAGACCCATAAGCTCTTAATAAAGAGACTTTTTCTTCACTTACTTTGTCGGTCATTACGAAAACACATTTGTAGCCACGTTGAGCTGCAACGATTGCCAAACCAACACCTGTATTACCTGAGGTTGGTTCAATAATGGTTCCCCCCGGTTGTAGGAGTCCTTCTTTTTCAGCCGCATTTATCATCGCTATTGCTACACGGTCTTTTGTGCTTCCACCAGGATTGGTAGCTTCTATTTTTGCGATTATTGGGCATGGTGCACTTGATGCAATTCTTTTTAATTGCACCATGGGTGTTTTGCCTACTAAATCAAGTACTGATTCTGCTACGTCTAAGTCTGAAAGTTCCATTTACTTTTCCTGTAATTTCTGGAATCGTTAAAGTTTTCTTTTAAGTTTGCCGACTTCAAAGTGTCTTTACTTACAAAATTGGTTTCTTTTCAAATACTTAATTATGAGAGGCGTAAGCTTTCTGGTTCTTTTTACGGTTTTGATGATTTTTCTTGTTTTGGTTTTTATTTGAAGGACGGTTATGTCCGTTAGAGTTTTTTGACTGAGTTCTCTTTTTTGAAGAAGAAGTATGTTGTTTATTTTTTGATTGTCCATTTTGATTATTTGAGCCACTAGGGCGGTGCTTATTACTGTTACGCGTTTTGTTGTTGTTTTTATGTTTGTTGCTGCCTCGATGCTTGTTATTGCTTCTGTGTTTGTTGCTCCCTTGTTTCTTGTGGGAATTACTTTTCTTGTGAGAAGTTTTTTTCGTGTCTGAATTTTTAGTTTCGTTTTTTTCTTTGTAAGGAGCTTGAAATTTTTTCTCCGAGTTGTTGACAGGAGAAAGGTGTTTCAATATTTCGATATCGGGTTCCGTTATTTGTTGATTAATATCGATTTTGTGTTGGAGTCGACGAGACTTTTTCTTTTGATCGGGGGCTACAAATGAAAGAACGACTCCACTTTGACCTGCTCTGGCAGTTCTTCCTGATCTATGTATATAGGCTTTGTGGTCTTCTGGCGGGTCGTAGTGGATTACAGATGCGACACCGTCTACGTGTATTCCCCTTGCAGCAACGTCAGTAGCTATAAGTGCTTGGACATGTCCTCTAGTGAAATCTGAGAGTGCTCTAGATCTTTGATTTTGGCTTTTGCCCCCATGGATTGTTACACCGTGGATTCCAAGTTTGTTGAGTCGTTTAGCAAGACGATCTGAACCATGTCGTGTTCTACAAAAAATAATTGCTGGCCATACTGCATTTACAGCTTCTGCAGTTACCTCTGTTTTATTTGTGTTTGTAACTTTCCAAAAGAGATGGTGAGCAGATTTAATGTCAGGTGTCTCTTCACCTATTTCATGATGTATCGGATTTGTTTGGTATTCGCGGGTGAGTTTCGCTACATCTCCATCCAGAGTTGCTGAAAAAAGAAAAGTTTGTCTTTTCCGGTTTGTTTGATCTAGTAAACGTTTAACTGATGGCATGAAACCCATATCAGCCATACGGTCTGCTTCATCTAGAACGACATGGTTAACATTCGAGAGGTTTACGAAACCCTGGTCAATTAGATCTTCAAGTCTTCCAGGGCAGGCAACAAGAATGTCTATTCCTTGTTTTAACGATCTGATTTGGTTTCCGTAACCTACTCCACCATAGACAACTCCAACTTTTGTTTTTCCAGCAAGTGATCGGAGTTCAGAAAATATTTGTTCAGCTAGCTCTCTTGTCGGAGCGAGAATCAGTGATCCAGGATGGTTTGGCTCTCCACGTCTGCTGTTAGCTATTAGAGGTATTCCAAAAGCGATGGTTTTTCCAGATCCTGTTGGAGCACGTCCGCAAATATCTTGGCCGTCAAGTCCGTCAGTTAGCGTTAACTTTTGAATTTCGAAAGGTCTTAAGATTCCTTTGTTTGCTAGAGATTTGCAGATGTTTTCAGGCACGCCGAGCTCGGCGAATGTAGTTGACATGTTTTCCTTTAACCCGCGCGTGCAGGTTGTTATTGGGCGTTATACGACGCTTTCTTAAAAATAGAATGGCTCACGGTGAGGAAGAGGTGTGAACCGAAACCCGCCATAAACCCACTAGCAAAATTTGCCAGAGTGCTTTAATGATAACGTCAAGAAGCAGAGGTTCCTCGGTGGTAGTCGAAACCTAGGTTCGAATTTAAGTTGAATTTGTTAAGGGCAGGTTTAGATTTCGTTGAACCAATCACTAATTTCATTGCATAAAATGATTGAGTTTTTTATGCAGTGATTGCAAGTCAAACAGATTTTTTTACTATTTTGAGCTTCTCTGATTGGGCTTATTTCATGTCCTAAATGATTTTTAATTTTTTTGAACTCTTTCCTTCTATAAGATTTTTTTATGTGAGAACTGACAATGTCGGAACACGTCTCACACCAAAGAAATAAAATATCTTTTTCGATATTTCCTTGCCCATCTTCACCGTATTCGATGATTAATTTATGGTTTTCGTGTTGAGCCCAGTAGTCAGCTCCAGCTTGTATACGCTTTCCGCCTTTTTCCAAATGGACTAAGTATCTTTTAAGCCATTGAATCTTTTCTTTAAGTTGTAGTTCAAGTTTTTTAGATTCAGTTCGCTCAAATTCCACATTCTCTTGTTCGACATAAATAAGAAACTCTTGGTACATTTTCTGGAGTTTTTCAGAAAGCTTTATTTCTTCAGTGTCTAGGGTCATACATCTAGAGTAACTTTTTATCTTTTGTTAAACGAGTTGATAAAAATGTTTAGTTTTTTGAAAGCAACTTCATTATTTCTCTTGCAACCATCGGGGCAGCATTTTGATTTTGACCCGTAACAAGATTGCCGTCTACCTCCCAATGGTTCGCTAACGGGTCACGGAATCGATGAGTGCATTTGAAATCTGCACCCAATTTTTTTAGTTCAGTTTCAGGATGGTGGGGAGTTGCGTCAATTCCTAATTCTGAAACCTGCTTATTAGTCACACCCGTAATACGACGCCCTTCGATTAAAGGACGACCTTGAGAGTTGCGGGCTTGTAGAAGACCTAATGGGCCATGACAAACTCCACCAATTATTTTTCCTTTGGTATTAGCTTCAGTAACTTTTTCTCCAATTATTTCAGAAAAACCTAAATCAAAACTTGCTCCCCATCCACCAGCGAAATAGATCACATCGTAAGTATCAATTTCGGTATTAGACATTGAAATCGAATTTACAACTTTTTTCTTAAGAAGGTCATCGGCTAGAAAGCGATCATCATGATGAGACCTGATAATACCTCTTACTGAAAGAGGGTCAATAGAAATGTGCCCACCTAATGGACTCGCCAGATCAACTTCAATCCCAGCATCAGTAAATAGGTAGTAGGGAACTGTCATTTCGGAAGAAAATACACCAGTAGGTTTTGCCACATCTAACCATGAATGATTTGTGCAAACAATTAAAGCGCGAAAACCATTTAGGTCCGATTTAAAGGATTCTGAGTCTTCAGGATGTAAACCTAATTTTTGTAAAACACTTCTCAATATTCTTGCTGGAATAGCAGGAGTTTTAAGAGGTATTTGTTCTTTTGGGGGCTTTCGCCGAGCGTAAGGCCATGGATTATTTCTTTTAGGGACTTGGTTGGCGGATTCTTCTTCTAAAGATTTTTTCAAATAATCGAAGACTTCTGAAAAAGCAAGGTCATTTGATTTGTTTTCTAACTCTATTGGATCAGAATCGAGGTTATATAACTCCCATTGATCAGGAATCTTAGAATTTCTATGTTTTATCCCCATAGGAGAGCTAGAGGCTAGGTGATTTTCGTGAGGATGAGACCAAGTAGACGGATCATCAAATGCTTTAACTAATTTCCAAAGGTTGCCGCTACCGCCCTTAGCGTCAGTTTCATCAACTTTCACTACAAGACCTTCAAAATTAGAAGCGACATAAGAAGGAACACGGATCCTCATAGGTTTAGGTGGATTATTTGCTCGACCAAGATGGCGAGCAATTGCAGATGCCAGAGTGTCTCCTTCAAGCATGTTGTCTCTAGTCATCATGTAAACACCTCTTTTTGAAAATAAATTTTCATTATGATTTTCCAGCAAAGGAGAAAGGTCGCGGCCAGGGAGTGGATGCATTTCAGTAAAAGAAGCAGAGAGTCTGTCAGACAGATCTTCTTGATTAAGGCCTGCTAAACCTAGAGCAGTTGGGATTAAGTCGATGTGTGAAGTTGGAATGTTTGAAATAATTTTAGAGGATGTCGGTTGGTTACCTGTCTTAACGATCTGGAAAGGGACTCGTGTGGCTTCGTCATACAAGGTGAACCATTTTTGATGAAGACCNCCATGAGCTCCTAAAAGATCTCCATGATCAGATGTGCGGAAAATAATTGCTTCATTTGANTCATTTTCTGNAACAGTTTTACGAACGCTATCAATGGGTCCATCTACTTCAAGATGAAGTCGGTAGTAAAGATCACGGTAAGCCTGCTCGTTGCGTTCATAAATATTCTTAACTCGACGGTATGGTCCGTACCCCGAGAAATAAGCATTTTTGTAAGCAATTTGCGACGCAGGTTTAGAACTGAGGTCTTCATGACGTGTAGGAGGTTCTGGTACTAGAGGAGGGTCGAGACTGCATTTTTCTATTGGACTATTTTCTTGTCTTCGCCATCCTGGGAAAAGGACTATGTCATGTGGATTTACAAAGCTTGCAANAAGAAGAAATGGGCGCATAGCTTCTTCTTCTCCTGANTTTCTTCGCGAATAACGATCTTCTAACCATGCAACAATACGTTTTGCAATTAGTTTGTCACGAATGAAACCTGAATTAGCGAGAGGTGCTCCATGTGGTTCAGGTCCTACCCATCCTGAAAATCCAAATTCTTCCAATGGATTGGCTTCTAGATAAGTTTTGANATTTTCTTCAATTACTTCACCATTTTCCGTGTTGGTTGGGATCGGTAATCCAGTTTCAGGGTTAATCAGATCAGCGTGACTCATATGCCATTTGCCGTCGTAATGGGTGTCATAACCGGCTGATTTAAACCAGTGTCCGATGGTTGGAACCTCTCCAGGTTGCAACCATCGCATACGAGAATCATAAGCATCTTTGCCCAGTCCATCTGTTTGTGTTACCCCATGAAGGTCTGGGTATTGTCCAGTGAAAAGTGTTGGTCGGCTGGGTACACAAGCGAGTGAACCTGTGTAATGCCGTTCGAAAGAAACACCATTTTGTTGAAACCAGTGTCTTGCGGGTAGAGCTTCTTCGCGCCATGCTTTAAGATCGTCTCCTTCATAAGGTGGAGCATTTCGCTCTTCATCGGTCATGATGATTACNACATCAGGNTGATGCATGTTTTTCCATCTTGTCAGTTGGAGTTTGTTCTACCTGGTTTTTAAGTCCAGTTAGCATTTGTTTGTTAAGTCGTGAAAAAAATCNACTTAAGATTCGCGCTGCGATTTCAGCTGGGGGTCGAACTGGCACGATATGGACAGATAGTTCTACGCGTGTTTTTAAACCTTCATCAAATAATNTCCAACTGTTAGTTACTTTTTTAAAAACTGGGGGGAGGCCTTCAATTTGATAAGACAGATTCACAGGTTCTTCCCAGCATGTAACAGTTTCTAAAACGACATTTGGGCCTTGTTGGATGCGTCTAGTAGTTCCTACTCCTATTTTTTGTTCCGAGTGAAAGCATGAATGGTCGACATTTTCAGCCCAGTTAACAATCTGGTCGAATTCTGAAAGAACANTCCAAATCTCTTCTTTAGAAGCTGAAACAATTAATGAGTTAGATTTTGTTGCCATATCTATTCATACCTTAATGACTACTTTTAAAATATTTGTCGGTTAGGAGAGGAATTGTCGGGTAGGCGGGATTTGAACCCACGACCTCCTCGTCCCGAACGAGGCACGCTACCAAGCTGCGCCACTACCCGAAAGTTAGCTNTTTATAAGCTCATCGACTTGCCGGCTAAGTGAAAGTGGATCTATTGGNTTNACAGTCCAGCAATCTGCTTCAGAACGTTCANCTAAGAACTCATCTGCCTGTCTGTCAAGAAGCATTAATATCTTTTGAGTTGGAATTCGACCAGCCCTTTGTTCAAGACGTAAATCCAAAGAAGTAGCCATTCCTCCCATATTTCCTATTTGCAGATCGAGGATTACTAGTACAGGAGTGGTTGCAATTAGAGTTTTTAGAACTTTAGCTCCTTCTGAAACCCTTATAATTTGATGGTTTTTGCTTAAAGAAGCACTGATTTCTTGAAAAATATGATCTTCAGTAGTTGCNAGTAAAACGTTTGTTTTTTCGGGCATAACGCGATCGTAGCGTAGGAATTACTGACTCAATGTTTACTTTTGTGTTGAGTTTTGTAATCTTCTATTTACGAACTTCGTAAAGAAAGTTTTAAATAAGGTAAAAATATGCTCGAGATCACTGTTGAAAGAAACGAAAACTATGTTTTATGTCGACCGACTGGAGAACTNGATGCATATACCGTCGCTCAGTTTCGTGAAGCATTAATGGAACTCACTGAAGAAAAGTTTGTTTTAGTTGACTTATCTGACGTTCCTTTCATGGATTCGGCTGGTCTGGGAGCTTTAATTGGAGGCATACGAAGGGCAAGAGACAATGATGGAGATGTTTCGGTTGCGTGTAATCGCCCTGCATTGGTAAGACTTCTTCACACAACGGGTTTCGACAGAATAGTTCCTGTTCGTGAAACAGTAGAGGAAGCAGTTTTAGCTCTAAATGATCCTGAAGCAATTTAGTCACGTTTATTTGTTTCGCGAATATTAAAGATGAAAAATATAAAAACTTCAAAAAGAATGTATTTNAGCGCGTTTCTTTTAATTTCTCTCATTGTCGTAGTCAATTCATTTCCGTCTAATGCACTTGCAGAGTCAACTTCAACAGATGCAGTTAGAGATGTGGTTGTAGTAGAAGCATCAGGTTTGATGGATCCAGTGTTGGTGAGAATGATGGAGGAGACACTTGAGGAAGTCGATCCTAATGAAACTATTGCTCTAGTATTTCAAGTCAATATTTCTGGGAGTGTCGTTGAAGATGAGAGCGTTGTTGCATTAGGTAAGGNAATTAGTTCTTCACCTGTACCAATCTCATTTTGGATTGGGCCTTCAGGGGCGCGAGCGAAAGGTCCCATAGCCGAGTTAGCACTAATCAGTGGTGACATAGGAATTACACCAGGTTCAAAAATCGGAAAAACCGGTCGAAGTATTTTNCCTAGTAATAGTTCTGAAGAATATAAGAATCTTGGAATAGATGAGAAANCCATTAATTATGAAGAAGCTGTAGAAAAAGGAATTGCTAGAAGTTCACCAGTCCTATTAGAACATCTTGTTGGTCTGGAAGGTTTTGAAACTATTTCAGACGTTGAGTCAGGAGAAATCAGACCGTTGACTCAGACTCGATTTGAAGAAATGGATCCTCCTGACCAATTTTTCCATAGCGTAGGAAGTCCGGCTATAAGTTATTTACTTTTTCTGGCTGGTATGGGACTTCTTGTTTTTGAACTTTATACGGCTGGAGTTGGCATAGCTGGAGTCCTGGGTGCTTTATGCCTTTTGTTGGGTTTCTATGGACTAGCTGTTTTGCCGTCTAATCCTTTGGGTATAGCATTGTTGATTTTTTCAATGCTTAGCTTTGCAGTAGATGTCCAAACAGGAGTACCTAGATTCTGGAGCGCGGTAGCAACTATAAGTTTGATAGCTGGATCGCTTTTGTTGTTTGATGGACTTTCTCTTTCTTGGCTGACTCTGTTATTTGGCATTTTGTTAACTGTGATTTGCATGTCAGCAGGAATGCCAGCGATGATTCGTACACGTTTTGCCACACCTACTATCGGTCGTGAGTGGATTGTTGGTGAGCTAGGTATGGCTATTGAAGAAATAAACCCTAATGGAACTGTTGAAGTTAAAGGGGCAATCTGGAAAGCTCAAACAAATCGAGCTACTCCGATAAAAGCCAATGATGAAATTAGAGTTTCAGCTGTAGATGGGTTTTGGTTGGATGTGGAACCTTTAGAGGGAGCGGCTCGCGACTATAGAGAGCGCAAGGGAAACAAAGATTNATAATTTGCACCTATAAGGAAGTTTTTAGGATTCAAAACCANGGAGGCGAGGCCCGGCAATTCGCACATTGTCTCGTCTACGTGTAATTCCGTGTCCGTCGAGATGATTTAATAAAGGCATTGCATGNTTTCTNGTATTACCAGCCGCTTCTCTAAATTCTGAAACCGTAAAGCCTTCTGGATTAATTGAAAGAAGCTCAGCAGCAAGTAAAGAAGCGGCTTCAATAGCATTTGAGGAAAAAAAGATTCCACTTTCTTCAACAACTATTCCTTTACGAACCAATTCTCTAAGTTCAGAACGGTCTATTCCCACAGGGTCAGGTGGTGCGAAAAGTGAACCCTGTAATTCTTTAACAAAAGGATGATTAGAAGTTTGATTTTTATATATAGAAAGTTTTAACCTCCCACTATCTACGGTCATGTCTTTCAACAAGGAAATGGTGGCTCTTTGATGTTCATTTAACGAAGACAGTTCAAGTCCTGTAGGTCCAGCAGATTCGACTGCTTCTTTGACTGTTTCAATTGTCAACTGAAGGGTTACTGGATCGACAACCCAATTATCTATNTCCGGTTCAATATTTTCACCCGTGATTAGTTTTAACTCTTCTGAATCAATCCAGCCTCTTTCTTTGACAATCCGCTCTATTGAGCGGTCAGGTTTGGCTTTCGAAGCTTTTTCCTGNGGGTCTACATCAAGAACTTCACCTCCCCCGATAGTCTCGTCGCGTCCACTTTCTCGCAANATAAATCGGTCACCAGGCAACAAAGGAAGTGGTTCGGGTAGGAATAGTCTTATCGACTCTTTCCCACCAGGTGATATCGAGTTAGGACCGAGAACTCTTAACTTGACTGGGTATTCACCTGATCCGAAATAAGCGATAAATGCACCCCTACGTGACACATGGTGATCAATTTCTTCTAATACTTGAAGAGAAGCATCCAACATTTTTGTTATATGCCATTCTCCTGACTTGATAAGCACATTTCCTCGAGAAACTTCCCCATGTGAAACTCCAGTGATATTTAAAGCACAACGACTACCGGGTGAAATCTTATTTTGTTCTAGATGGTGGGCTTGGATTCCTCTAACTCGAATCTTTTTTTCCAGAGGCCAAATTTCTAGGTCATCATCAATTTCTAAACTTCCTCCGGTCAGAGTTCCTGTCACAACTGTTCCAGTTCCCTTTATTGAGAAAGATCGGTCTACCCAAAGACGCGGTCGCTGAACATCGCTTGGATCGGGTGCATCTTTTAAAAGTTCTGAAATTTCTTTTAATAAAGATTCGACTCCAGTTCCGTCTAAAGAGTTTGTTTTAACTAAGGAAGCATTTTCCAGAAAGGTGCCTTTAACTTTTTCTTCAATTTCTAACAATGTGACTTCAGTAAGGTCATTGTCAGCTTGATCAACNTTTGTAACAACGATTATTCCATTTTTAAATCCGAGTAACTCCAAGATTCTAAGGTGTTCTTCAGATTG
Source organism: Acidimicrobiaceae bacterium (assembly GCA_002716285.1). Lineage (GTDB taxonomy): Bacteria > Actinomycetota > Acidimicrobiia > Acidimicrobiales > MedAcidi-G1 > MedAcidi-G1. The sequence continues at coordinate 61,728 of PBAM01000014.1, read as the reverse complement.
AGGTTTCCAACCTTCTGTTGCAGCGACTACAAAGAGACATGTTTGAACACTCCCTACACCGGCCAGCATGTTTTTTAGAAAACGAACATGACCTGGCACATCTACGATCGATAGAACAGTTCCTGATGGCAAAGTCGTTGAAGCGAAACCTAAATCAATAGTTAACCCTCGGGTTTTCTCTTCAATGAATCGATCGGGATCTGAGCCAGTTAAAGATTTAACCAGAGTTGATTTTCCATGGTCAACGTGTCCTGCTGTAGCGACTATATGCATGATTAAGCCGGAAAATTCTTAATGAATTTTTTTGATCGCAGCATCGATAAAAATGTCATCGCTTGGGTGGACTGTCATTAAATCTATAACAGTTTGATCATTATCNATCCGGCAGATAATAGGAGGGTTTTGTTGTCGAAAAAATTCCACATGATCACCTGCTAACTTTAAGCCAGCAGAAGGTATTTCAACTCCAGGTAAGGTNCCACCCCCTGGAGTTGCATTGGTTTCAGTAGTAAATTTTGCACTAATTTTGTCAGCTCTTCCTTTTAGTTCATCTACTGAAGTGGTAGACATTTCCCAAAAAGGGATTGAAGACCCTTTGCGTTCTAAGTAAGAGATAGTAATCTCCTGAAGCGCTGACATCGTAAGGCTTCCTGGGCGAACAGCTCTAGCTAGAGGATGTTGCGCACACAGTTCAACCAGTTCTGTTTTCCCAGCAATTATGCCGGCTTGAGGACCTCCGAACAGCTTGTCTCCTGAAAATGTGACTATTTCTGCACCTGATTCAAGACTTTGTCGCGCTGCCGGTTCACCAATCAGCCATTTTGGAGGACCATTTTCCAACCAAGGGCANGCAGAATCGATTAAGCCTGAGCCAATATCGACAACAAGAGGAATTCCCAAATCGGCCATTTCAGAAATGTCAGTCGTTTCAGTAAAACCTACAATTCGATAGTTCGACTGATGGACTTTTAAAACTAAAGAAACATCATTTTTATTAATTGCTTTTTCGAAATCTTTACGGCGTGTTCGATTTGTTGTACCTACTTCAACCAAGTGAGCTCCCGACTGTTGAAGAATTTCAGGAATTCGAAAACCGCCACCGATCTCGACAAGTTCGCTTCTTGAAACTGCGACACCGCGTCCTTCAGCAAGTGCTGCAATTACCAAAAGAACCGCTGAAGCACAGTTATTTACAATCAATGCTGATTCTGCTCCACAAGCACGAGCAATTAGTTTTGACGACCTGTCCTGTCTCGAACCGCGTTCTCCTGTTTCCAAATCGAACTCGAGATTAGAGAACCTAAAATGTTTATTCTTATCTCCAATTTTTATCGGAGCACGACCCATATTTGTGTGTAAAAGAACCCCAGTCGCATTAATAACATCAGTTAAAAGTGTTCTAGAAATAACTTCACCGATTTTCCGAGCTTCTTCAATTACATCATCACCATTAAAATTATTTACTGCTTCACGTGCCGCATCTACTAGAAGTGGATGTGGCAGATCTAAATCTGAGATTGCACGCGCTATTTGATCTATCGAAGGGGGTCTATTTGTAGGTGTTTCGAGTTTTTTTGGCATTTTATTTGTTTGGAAAGAAAGCTATTTTTCTACTTCTAAGGTTACGAAGACGTAGCATAAATTTATGTTGTTATTACTATTTGCAGCTTTTTTAATAGTTCCTGCTATTGAGTTGTATCTAATCATTGAGGTTTCTCATCAAGTTGGCTTTGGGAACACTTTAATTGCTCTTGTATTTATCAGCGTCATTGGTGCGTGGATGGTAAAGCGAGAGGGATTAGAGATAATCAGGAAAACCCAAATTGAACTGGCGAATGGGAGACTTCCAGGCAAACAAATAGTTGAAGGTTTACTGATTCTTTTAGCTGGTGTTCTTATGCTTACGCCGGGATTTGGAACAGATGCAATTGGTTTACTTTTACTTTTTCCTTTGACGCGGATTATGTTGCGGTCTTTTCTGACACGGCGATTCGTAAAGAAGATAGACAAGGGTGAAGCTTTTTTATGGGGGTCCAAAAATAATGATGATCAACAAGTTATAGATGTCGATTGGGATGTAANTGATTTCAATGATCAAAATAAAAAAAGATTGGAAGAATAATCATTTATGGTCGGTCTTGTATCAGCGCTAGATTGCATATTGCTTTAATGGTTTTAAGAANCCGTACTTCACAAGTGAAAAGATAAATAGAAACAATTAATGGGTAATGACAGATTCAAATCTTGATAAAGATTCAGACATAATTGACCAAAATAATTTTCTGGTACCTAACCAAAAACTGGTAATTTATGACGAAAATTGTGAATTGTGTAAACAACTGGTTGATTGGACATCAAAAAAGATTTCTGACGATTTTAAATTCGTTGATTCCAACTCAATAGAACATGATTTTTATGGACTTGATCAAACCGATTTAGACAAATATGTATGGTTAATAAAATCGAATTCTGAAAAAAGTAAAGGCGCTTATGCGATAGCTGAACTTCTAAAACAGATGGAATTCAGATGGAAAATTTTAGGTTCAATAATTTCGACTTTTCCATTCACTTTCGTAGCCAGTGGAATTTATTGGCTAGTAGCAAAAAATCGTCGACGTTTTAAAGGTGTTTGCTCTTAAATATGGGCTATTTTGATTTACAGATCAAAGAAGTCATGTAGCAAATAATTCAAGGAAAACTATGGTAGCCATTTCACCTAATCAAACGACTGAAGCAATGAATGATTTCATGGATGAACGCCATTTGGGAATTCTTACTTTAGTAAGACCAGACGGTAGACCCCATTCAACTCCAGTTGGTTTCATGTGGAATGACGAAGAAAAAATAGCCAGAATCATCACATGGTCCGGAAGTCTCAAAGCGCGTCTTCTCGAGGAAGAAAATCTTATNGGGACGATTTCTCAAGTTGATGGTGGCAGGTGGGCTACTTTCGAAGGAACATGTTCAGTTACGAACGATCCAGAAATTTGTGCCGACGCAGTCTCACGATATGCCGTACGTTATTCTCCACCTAAAGACCGTGGATCAGATAGAAGAACCATCAGCATGGTTGTTTCTAAAATACTTCTAAGCACAGGACTAGCTTCTTAACATCAGATATTAGGGACGTTTAAGAATTAAAATAGGTGTTGATTCTCTATATTTTTGAAAGTCAGGATCATCACCCCAGCGTTTTCTTGCTGCAGAATTAAGCATCGGTATTCCACTTATTCTTGTCAAAAGAAAGAAAACAAAAACTGGTGAAATTAGGCTCAAATATTGCCAGCCGGACAACACGGGTAAAGCTACGACCATTACACCTATCCATAAAATAATCTCACCAAAATAATTCGGATGTTGAGACCAAGACCATAAACCTTTGTTAATGAAAGAATGTTGGTTGGAAGAATTTAATTTAAATCTTCGTTTTTGTTCGTCTGCGACAATTTCGATCACGAAACCTGATAACCAAATAATNACCCCTATAATTCCAATCCAACCAAAACTATTTTTATTTGAGGAAGTAATCGCTGTTAATGCGGCTGAAGATGTAATAACAACCCAAAGACCCTGAATTGTCCAAGTCATCAAAAACCAAGTGAAATTGTGTTTCATTAAATTAAAGCGAACGTCATGACCCACCGCCTGGACACGCGCGAAGAGGAAGGATCCTAGTCGTAANCCCCAGAGACAAACCATTACCCCCAATACAACAGATCTAGTATCAATTTCTGGAATTGCTATGAGAGCAACGATTGTGATTGTTAGATATGTGGCCGAACCTATCAGGTCGAAAAATCGCTCTGAATGAAAAAACCAAGAAGGTATAAAGCAAATCCATTGAATTAAAAAAGCGAGAACACCACATAAGGTAAAAAGTCGAACACCAGAAGCATTTACGCCATTGCTGCTACATGCCAGAATTATGAGGAANCCAGTAATAAGAGAAGCGACAATCGCAATCATTGACTGTTTTTTTGCCATGTATTAGTTCCTTCTTTCATAGTCAAAAATAATTTAATAAAAAGATAGATCTTTTTTCGATTCTGCGAAAAAGATTAATAAAAGTGAAATTAATGAGCACAACAAATAGCCAACTATTAGAGGTGTGACGGAGTTATTTATTTGTGAAGAAAAAATTGTTGCTAACAGGGCTGCTCCACCTAGAGAGATCGCACCAGCGACTCCTGAAGCTGTTCCTGCTAAAGCGCCCATAGGTTCTAGAGCTAATGAAAGACCTATGGGAGTTAAAAGACTTAAGAAAATATTTGAAAACCCCATTAGTACAAGCCAAATCCAAAAGTTTGGTACTCCGCCATTAAGTAGTGCAACAATTAAGGAAGTTATGTTCAGTAAGAAAGCGGAACTAATAGTAAATTTAGCGACGCGTTTGGCTCCAAAAAATGAAATAAAGGTGTTACTTGCAAAAAATGCTATTGCCATCGGTATGCCAAGAATGCTGAAGATAACAGCAAATTGATTTGCTTTTCCGTATANGTGATCAAAAATTGGTTGTGAACTGCTCAACCAGATTACGAAAGCTCCTTGTCCAAAAGTGACAGCTAAAACGTAACCGATAGTAATTCTTGTTGTAAAAATTTTGTACAGAGCCTTTGATGTGTTGTCCCAATTCAAGCTTCTACGGTTTGCAGGAGGCAAAGTTTCTCCAAACTTAATACTCCAGAAAATTGCTATGACGGCTAACAGGACCCCGAGCAGATAAACGATTCTCCAGCTTGTAAAAGACAGAAATAATTCCGAAACCAGTGGTGTGATGATTGGTCCTAAAAGAAAGACAGCCATGATTTTAGACATCANTTTTGCCATTTCGTCACCAGAATAAAGATCTCTGGAAACAGTGGTTCTCATACTTGCAGGAATACTCGCTCCTAAACCCCATAAAAATCTAAAGATAAGTATTGATAACAGGTTTTGAGAAAGTAAAGACCCCAGAGNTCCTAGTATGAAAAGAANAAGACCAAATCTTAAAGAAGGTCCTCGGCCAAATCGGTCCAAGAAAGGTCCACTGATGATTTGACCAATAGCTATTCCAATTATAAATATGGTCACTATTAAAGATATTTTGTTGGACCCGTCGAGTAGACCTATATCTGGTTTGATTTCATCGAAGGCAGGAAGTGAAGAATCAATTCCAAAAGCGGTTAGAACATTAAGAAAAGCAAGGTAAAAAACTACGCTTATTTGAGATCGTTGGTGGGACATTNAGACAGTCTGCCTTGTGAGATGTAGTAAGCCCGATCAAAAGAGAAACTCTTTTTTCAACTACGGTTCGATCATGGAGGAAATTATTACTACGAATCCGAGATATGCGACATTAAATAAAGATTATGCAGCTGAGATGTTTTCGATATCTCCTGAAGATGACGGCCCAGTATGGATGGTTAATCTCATGAAATATCGTGAGAACGCTGATTATGGAGATAGTCGGAAATCTATTATTACTGGCAAGGAAGCCGATAATCTTTATGCGCCAGTAGAAGTACTGTCAGAGATAGGTGCAGAAATAGTTTTTATTGGTGATGTGGAAATACAACTTCTTGGAGATGATCCTCAATGGGATCGGGTGGCTGTGGTCAAATATCCGACCAGGCGATCTTTTGTAGAGATGTCAGCAAGAAAAGATTTTCAAGAAAAACATGTCCATAAAGAAGCTGGTATGCAAAAGACAATTGTCATGGGGTGTGTGCCTATGGAAATGCCGGCTTACTCAAGTAAAGATTGGAAAGAAGTTGCACATCCCCCTAGCAAAAATGATGGAGCGATAACAGTTGTTCATGTGCTGCAGCTAAATGAACAGATCGAGNAAATAAATAACTATTCTTTGATAGCAGGTGAGAGTGCAATACCAAATGGTGTACATATTGATGGGTGGTTTCAAGTAGAAAATACGATTCTAGGTGATGAGAGAAAATGGAATCAGGTCCGTTTTAATACTTTTCCAAGCCGCAAAGCATTTCAAGAAGTTCTTAAAGATCCTGCACGTATGGAAGCACAGAAAAAATATAGAGAAACAGCTATAAGCGATACTTATACAATGATTGTGAAACCTTTCATAAACAAAGTTTTTGATTCAATATAAAAAATGAAAACAAGCGATCTTACAACTCCTGTTCTAATCGCAGATTCAAAAGTTCTTGATGCAAATATCTCTATCATGGCTGCGAAGAGACCTGGACGAACACTTCGTCCGCATGTAAAAGCTTTTAAATCGACAGGAATGGCAAAAAAATTGGTTGAAGCCGGACATGAGACTTTTTGTTGCGCAACAATCCGTGAACTAGAAGGAATGGTGAAAGCTGGTCTTGGAAACGATCTTCTTTTAGCAAACGAAACACTTGATGCTCGAAGAATCGGAGATTTACTTGCGAAAGAAAAATGTCGAATAACAATTGCAGTCGATTCACTGGAAACAATTGCTGCAGCTGCAGNTGCAGGTGTACAAGAGGTATTAATAGATGTAAATGTTGGGCTCCAAAGGTGCGGATGCAGTCCAGATGAAGCTGGTTTTCTATCAGAAAAAGCAAAAGCATCAGGATTGCAAGTAAGAGGGGTAATGGGGTACGAAGGTCATTTGATGCACGACCCTGATGTGCATAGACGTACTGAGAAAACTCAAGAATCAATGGAACAATTAATTTTTGCTCATGAAAATGTCGGAGGAGACGTGATTTCTGGTGGTGGAACAGGAACATGGGAATGCAATCAAACTGTGACAGAACTCCAAGCNGGNAGTTACGTCTTGATGGATGGCGANTATTCCAANCTCGNNCTTCCTTTTAAAGAAGGNTTACTTTTATTNACCACAGTGATATCTACAAGCAAGTCNGGCTATGCAGTTCTGGATGGAGGGTTGAAATCATTATCAGTTGATAGTGGAAATCCGAAATTGTTGGGTAAAGGTGAGGTCATGTTCTGTTCTGACGAACACACAACCATTACTAATGGTTCTTGGTCAGTTGGACAAAAAGTTGGTCTACGGCCCTCTCATATTGATCCAACTATTTCAAAACATGAATCGATCTATCTTGTAGAAGAAATTGAAGAAAGTTTAGATGTGGAATTGATAGAAACATTAAAAATTGATTTGCGCGGATGGTAAACGTTTGAAGACCCAATCATCGAACACATGGAGCAACTGGGCTGGGAATCAGACAAGTAATCCTTTGAGTATCAAAAAACCTAAAAATGAAGAAGACGTCGTAGCCATAGTCAAAGAAGCAAAAAAACGCGGCTTAAAAGTCAAAGTTGTAGGTTCAGGACATTCGTTTACGGGAATAGCAGTTACAGATGAAGTTCTAATTTCTCTTGATGAAATAGCGGACATCCGAAATGTAGATTTTGAAAATTCCACAGTTCGTGTCGGTTCAGGAATCAAACTTCGTGACCTCAATCCAATATTGCAAAGATCTGGATTAGCTATGCCAAATTTAGGTGACATAGTTTACCAATCAATTTCGGGAGCGATTTCTACTTCAACTCATGGAACTGGTTTGGAGTTTAAAACTATTGCAGAAGCCGTATGCGGGATGAGAATTGTTGATGGTGAGGGGACAGTTGTCGAGTGTGACACGCAACAAAATTCAGAGGTATTTCATGCAGCAAGGGTGGGTTTAGGTGCTTTAGGAATAATCACTGAAGTCACTATTAAATGCGTAGAGGCATTTAATCTTCATGCAGTAGAAGAAATTCTACCAATAGGAGAAGTAACAAATAATTTTGACCACTGGTCTAAGACGACTGATCACATAGAGTTTTTCTGGATGCCGAATACTGACAAGGCTCTACTGAAAAGGAACACCAGAACTCTCGAAACACCTCCACGGCCAAGGAATAAAAGACACTCATTTAAAAGGCGTTGGAATCGATTTAAGAATGAAGAAATAAAACAAAATTTTCTTTTTGGAGCGATGAATCATTTAGGCAAGATTGCCCCTCCATTAGTTCCAAAACTTAATTCCATGGTTGTCGGAGAAAGCGGTAGAGCAGAGTACATAACAACAAGTTATGAGGTTTTTGCTAGTCCGCGAAGGGTCAGATTTTATGAAATGGAATATGCAGTCCCCGTTGAGTCAGGGATAGAAGCATTCCAAAGAGTCGTTCAATTAATAGGGGAGTTGGATCATTACATAAGTTTTCCAGTTGAATACCGAGTACTTGGAAAAGATGAAATACCAATGTCGACTGCGAGTGATAAGGATTCTGCATTTATAGCTGTCCACGTATTTCGAAATACACCTTTTGAAAAATATTTTCAAGGTGTGGAGGAAATAATGGGCGACTACGACGGACGTCCTCACTGGGGGAAACTTCACTTTCAAAATCATGAAACTCTTTCAAAGATTTACCCTCAATGGGAAGAATTTCAAAATGCACGGGGGTTAATGGATCCTTTGGGGATTTTCTCAAATCCTTATTTGGATAAGGTACTTGGTCCTTTGACCTAGCAGATGCCAGTAGTCTGTCTCCATGAACGATTCAACCTCGGATGAAACACATAATCCAGCTGAAAAAGAAGATTTGGAATTAAAGAAACTAGAAGACGATCTAGCTCTTATAGAGACAGCGATGGAAAAGATTGATCAAGAAGATCTTGAAGCATATGAAACCATAGAAGCTGAGATTATTGACACGTAGTGTTTACACTCAAGAAATCTAATTACAAAAGATCAGGTGTTGGATCTTCTGTTATCAACGAAACTTTTTTACCCATTGTTAATTCATCTTCAACAAACTCAACCCAACGACCACCAAGATTTGGAACCTTCATAGAGGGTTGGTCGTGAAGGTTTTCTAACGCATGGACTATCCCAGCATGTGAAACAATAAGAATTGAATCTGAGATTCTTGAACTTTCAGAGATTTTCCTTAAAACTGCAAAAATTCTCAATAACAGATCTCGATTGGATTCATAGCCGTCTGGGCGTTGCCCTGAATCTAAAAATCCTGGCCAACCTTTTTCGATTTCAATACGTGTAAGACCCTGCCAAGGGCCTGCATCTCGTTCCATCAGATCAACTTCAGTCGTTACTGGACCAACCCCTGTTATTTCTGAAATTATAGAAGCAGTATTTTTTGCTCTTTGAAGAGGTGATGCCACAATTGAGTCAAGTAAACCAAGTTTATTAGTGGCTTTTTTTGCTTGATTCTCTCCCACTTCGGTTAAGGGAGGATCAGCTTGTCCTTGCCAACGGCCGAGAGCATTCCATTCTGACTGACCATGACGAACAATTAACAACTTAGGCATAATTTGACGGTATCTATTTCAACTTCTATTCGGACTCAGCTGATACTTTCCGTAGACTACTTTTATGGCAATTCTTCGTCTTTTTGCATCAGTAAAACAAATGGCTGGAACAGGCTCAGTCATTCTGTCAGGGGCAACAGTGTCTGATGTAGTCGAAGAAGCATCTCAACGGTATGGAGCTGAGTTCAGTGATATGGCAAAGAATTGTCGAATTTGGTTAAACGGAAATCCAACTGAAATAAATGCTCCTGTAAATGATGATGATGAGATCGCGCTTCTACCCCCTGTTTCGGGAGGATGAACGTGCGTAAGCTAGCTGTACTCTCAATGCATACATCCCCCTTGGCTCAACCAGGTGTTGGTGACGGTGGCGGCATGAATGTTTACGTTCGTGAAGTTTCTTCAGCTCTTGAGCAAGCAGGAATTAGTTCAACAGTTTTCACAAGGAGAATCGATGGAGAGACACCAAAAGTGATGACATTTGGTAATGGACTAAAAGTTGTTCAAATTGATGCTGGAGATTTCTCGTTGAGTAAAGAAGATCTGTTCTTGGTAACTGATGATTTCAAGAATGGTGTAGAAGATTTTCTAGTCAACGAAGATCAGCATGATGCTTTGTTAGCAAATTATTGGCTTTCAGGTGTCGCCGCTCACCACTTAAAACACAGCCTTCAGTTGCCTTTAATAACTACGTTTCACACACTCGCTCGAGTTAAAGCTGCTTCAGGTGATAGAAGCTATGGGTATGAACAACGCGGAAAGATAGAGACTGAAGTTATAGGTTGTTCTGATGTAATTTTGTCAAACAGTTCTTTCGAAATGGAGCAACTAGTAACTCATTACGGTGCTGATCCCTCTCGTATAGAGATTGTCCCACCAGGGGTAGACCACTCGATTTTCAATCCTGCATCTAAAAAAGAAGCACGTCAACTTCTAAATTTAAATGAACAACCAACACTTCTTTTTGTTGGACGTATTCAACCGCTGAAAGGAGTGGATTTAGCAGTTTCCACATTGTCTGAACTGGAACATAAAGACGCTCAACTTATCTTAATTGGCAGTTCCAGCGGTTTAGAGGGACCGAGTGAAGAAAGACGGATTAGACAACTGGTAGAAGAATCAGGGTTAACAAATAGAGTTTTATTTGTTGAACCTCAGTCGCATGAAAAATTAGTTGATTGGTATCGAGCTGCTGACGTTGTATTGATGCCAAGTCGATCTGAATCATTTGGTCTTGTAGCTTTAGAGGCTGCTGCTTGTGGTGTGCCAGTTGTGGCTTCCGCAGTTGGTGGATTGCAGACCATTGTTGAAGATAATTCATCCGGATATTTGATTAATGATCGGGATCCTTGCTCTTATGCGGATCATGTCTCAAAAATTATTGACGATTCTGGAAAAGCTGAAGAAATGTCTATCGAAGCAGTTAAAAGATCTAAATCGTTCACCTGGTCGGTTACTGCTGCGCGACTTCGACGGATTTGTTTAGATTTACAATCTCGATCTTTAGTTGATTGTGCATAGTGCCGGAAGGTGAAGTCGCTCGACTATTAACAGAAGCTGAACTCGAATCCCTCGAAAAGGAAATCGAAAGATGGCTTGATTTATCTTTAAAAGAAAATCCTTTGTTCGCTAGTTTCGAAAGGGATTCCGATGAGCCAGTTGGTGAATCAAGATGGTTTATCAGAGTTTTAGGAGAGGAAAAGGATACATTTACTTTGCGTTTTATGCTCAGGCAAAGAATGTTGCATTATGAAACCTATGTGATGCCCGCTCCTGATGAGAATAAGGAATTATTTTTCGAAAATCTCCTAATTAGGAATAGAAAAATTGTAGGTGCCACATTTTGTTTAGGAGAAGAAAACGCTGTTTTTTTATTAGGAGCAATTCCAGCAAGCACAGTGGAACCAAATGAGCTTGATCGTATTCTTGGGACTTTATGGATGACAGTGGAACAAAATTTCAAATCTCTGCTTAAAATTGGTTTTGCATCCAAATTTGTTGAAATAAAAAAAGAAAATAAGTGAAATCCGATTTCGAAGTCAATCGACTTCCGTCAAAAGTTTTGGTGTTTTCCGTTACTGCTGTAGGACTTTTACATAATTCTATTTTTGTTACTTCAACTCCTGAAATTTTAAGATCTCTTGGAGAGTCAGAAAATCTAGCAGGTCTTTTAATTGCTGCTGGTTCAGTTCCAGGGATAGTAGTAGCACCTTTAATAGGGTTTCTAGCAGACCGATTTGGTCGTAAAAAAGTACTAATACCATGTCTTGTTATTTATGGAGTTTTTGGTTTGTTAGTAGGCTTAAGTCCTTCGTTGTTCTGGTTTTTACTTATCAGAGTTTTTCAAGGTTTAGGCAGTGCGGGATTAATAAATCTGGTTGTAGTGATAATTAGTGATAATTGGAGAAGTTTAGATAGAGCCCGTTTAATAGGACAGAACGCTGCTGCTATAACTATCTCAGTAGCTATCTATCCTGTGGTTGGAGGAGCAATCACCGACCTAATAGGTTGGCGCTGGACGTTCATGACATTCCTAGCTCCTTTAGTGGTTGCTTTCTTTGTTGCAAGAAACCTTGAAGATCATCGACCAGGTATGGACGTATCAGTTAGGGGTCAAATCTCTGGTGCACTTTCAGAGGTGAAAAAACCTTCTATAGCCACGAATCTTGTAATTTCAACAGTTTTGTTTATGGCAATTTTTGGATTATTTCTTTCTCTATTACCAGTCCACCTTGATCGTGAGTTTGGATTGCTTCCCACGGAAAGAGGTTTAGTTGCTTTAGCTCCAGCTATTGTGGCTGCTTCGTCAGCTTTGGTAGTTGCCAGAGTCAGGAAGCGAGTGCAAGGTGGAATCCTTATTTATGTGTCTTTATTAATTTGGGGTATTTCTTTTCTTTTAATGGGTTTTGGGTCATTACCTGTCCTTGTATTAGCGACAATGCTCTACGGTTTGTTTGAGGGCCTGATGATTCCCACTCTTCAGGATTTGGTAGCAGAAAATGCTCCAGAGCAACTCCGCGGTGCATTGTTAGCAATGTGGACATCAGCTGCTCGCTTGGGACAAACAATTGGACCGATAGCGATTTCTCTTGCTTTAATGGGACTTTCTACTTCGTGGGTGTTTATTTTGGCAGGCTTGGGAATGATAGTTATTTCGGGTATAGCTAGCATTACTCGAACGCTTATTGTTTCTTCAGAAGCCGATCAAACTGGTAGATTCAACGAATGAGTTTTCGTTTACAAATCATCGGTGGTGGCAACATGGGTGAAGCTTTGTTGCGCGGATTGCTTAAAAATAATTGGGCATCTGAAGATGAACTGCACGTTGTAGAACCAGTGTCTGAACGGAGAGATTATCTAGCTGTCACAATTTCTGGGATTTCTATCTCAGAAGAACCATTGTCAGAGCTGGACTCCTTGATCGCTGTGAAACCAGACAAAGTCTCAGAAGTGTTAGAAGTGTTGTCAAAATTAAATCCAGCCAGAGTCCTTTCTATAGCTGCGGGAGTGAAAGTTTCTTCCATGGAAAAAATTCTTGGCGAAAACGTAAGAGTTCTAAGGGCTATGCCCAATACGCCCGCTTTAATCGGGAAGGGTTCAGCGGGTGTAGCTGCCGGTTCAACTGCTACCGATGAAGATCTGATATGGGCTGTTGAAATACTTTCAGCTGTTGGTTCAGCAATGGTTGTCGAAGAAAGTCAACTAGATGCAGTTACAGGTCTTTCAGGTTCTGGTCCCGCTTACTTGTTTTTTTTAGCTGAAGCACTTATAGACGCGGGATGTGAAGTTGGATTATCAAAAGATGAGGCAAAATCTCTTGTCGAACAAACCCTTTTAGGTTCGGCAGCGCTTTTATATGAATCTGATGATCCTGCTGAAGTCTTAAGACAAAAAGTCACTTCTAAGGGAGGCACTACTGCAGCCGCCATAGAAGTTTTCGAAAACGCTAGTTTTCGTGAAACGATTCGGGCAGCAGTTTTTGCCGCCACTGAACGTTCTTTGCAGCTTGGTGGTTAATGAAAAAAGGTAAAAAGTATGAAACTATTTCATTTTTGTCAGACTTTGGAACAACTGACGAGTTTGTAGGAGTAGTTCATTCTGTAATCAACTCTATTGCTCCTTTCGCGAAGGTAATAGATATCACTCATGGGATTCCACATTATGACATCCGTTCAGGTGGACTGGCTCTTGCTCGCAGTGCCCAATATTTGTCACCAGGTGTTGTTTTGGCAGTTGTTGACCCAGGCGTAGGAACAGAACGACGAGCAGTTGCAGTTGAGGTTGGTGGTGGAGAATCAGTTTTAGTAGGTCCTGACAATGGTTTACTTGCACCTACAGTTGCTTTAGTAGGAGGTGCAGATCGAGCGGTTTCACTTACAGAAACTAATTATCAACTCCCGGCTCCCGGACCTACTTTCGCAGGGCGCGATATTTTTGGTCCAGCTGCAGCACACATTGCTTCGGGAGTAGATCTATCAGAACTAGGCGATGAAGTTGAGGTAGCAAGCTTAATGCCTGGCCTTATGCCAATAACTTCTAAAGAGAATGATGGACTTCACGCGGAAGTTTTATGGGTGGATCAGTATGGAAACGCTCAGATTAATTTAGATCCCGCAGAACTTGAAATAAAAGAAAATGAAATCAATCATTTTGAAATCAAAACCGCAGGACTAACCAGAATAGCTAAAAAGGTGGAAACTTTCGAAGAACTAGGCGGAGGTGAACTTGGGTTAACAATTGACTCATATGGTCTACTAGCGCTTGTAATAGGTCGAGGATCAGCAGCAGAAGAGATGAAAATCAACACAGGCAACCAAGTAATTATTTCTTTTGCTGAAAATTTTTCTACTCAGTCTGTGCCAGTAGTTTTAAAACAATCAGATGAAAAAATTCAAGGTGATGTGTAGTGCGTTTCGGTACAACTCTTGTTATGGCTCTACTTTTATTAGCTATTTTGGGAGCAGCCTTAATACAGTTCGTCTTTCTTGTCGACTAAATTCAATAACGTTTCTGAATAAAGCAATTATTACGATCGAATGTTATTTGCTTTATGAATCATGGTGCTATCTAATTAGAGTGTGTCAAATTTAAATCTGCCTGAAGCGGCACTTTCCAGGCTAACCGTCTATCAACGAGCACTCGTTGAGCTAAACGATTCCGGCATAAAGACAGTTTCTTCTAGAGAATTAGCTGAAATTAGTGGAAGTAACGAATCAAAAGTTAGAAAAGACATTTCATATTTAGGTTCATACGGGACACGTGGAGTGGGATATGAAACTGAGCGCTTGATTAACGAGATTGGCGTTGTTTTGGGAGGGAGTCAACCTAGACCAGCAGTATTAGTTGGAATTGGAAATTTAGGAAGGGCTTTAAGTCAGTATGAAGGTTTTCAGGTTAGTGGATTTCCAATTGTAGGTCTCGTAGATACAGATCCAGATGTTGTAGGAGAAACGATTAATGGTCTGAAGGTAAGAAATTTAGATCAACTAGAAGAACTTGTTTCCCAAACATCTGCAGTATTAGGAATTGTAACCACACCAGCAGCTGCGGCTCAGGAAGTCGTTGATTGTTTAGTGGAAGCGGGAATTAGGTCTATTTTGAATTTTGCACCTGTAGTTGTAGATGTTGTTGAAGAGGTTGAAGTAAGGAAAGTTGATTTAGCAACTGAGCTTCAGATTCTTGGTTACTACGATCATCTTCGAAAATTTGATTAAAAGACAAAGGTGACTAAATACCAGAAAATATTCATTACAAAAGGTTGGCAATAGACTCGAAATTAAGGAAAAATCAGTTAGTAAGTTTTATTTTATGATCACTTACTGAAACCCAGCTTAGGAGATGTATTTGTGTCGGTAATAGTCGTTGGTCTAAACCATCGGACTGTTCCTCTTGATCTTTTCGAGAAGATGACGGTTCAGGAAGCAAAATTACCAAAAGCTTTAGCTGATCTTTCTTCGCGTGAAAATATTAGTGAATCAGTAATTCTTTCAACCTGTAATCGCATCGAGATTTATGCTTATGCAGAGAAATTTCATGGCGCGTATCAGGACATACGTAATTTTCTTTCTGAGATTTCACATGTTGCCCCTGAAGAATTTTCTGATCACCTTCTCGGCCTTTTTGGTCCCGAGGCGATCGAACACTTGTTTAAAGTTTCTTCTGGCATTGATTCAGCTGTCATAGGAGAGCACGAAATACTAGGTCAGGTTCGTTCAGCTTGGGAATTGGCAGTTGGAGAACAAGCAGTTGGAACGGTGTTGAATTCACTTTTTAGACACTCACTTAAAGTAGGTAAAAGAGCAAGAAATGAAACTTCGATTTCGCGAAACATAACCTCTGTTTCTCAAGCAGCAGTTGCTATGGCTGACAAACAACTAGATGGATTAACCGGTAAGCGTGTTTTAGTTGTTGGTGCTGGAGAAATGGGTGAAGGGATGGCGAAGTCTTTGCATACAGGTGGAATAACCGAGTTGCGAGTAGCTAATAGAACTTGGGATCGTGCATTAGAAACTGCGGAAAGACTAAATGGCAAAGCTGTAAGGCTTGATGAATTGCCACAAAATTTAACAGAGGTTGATTTACTGCTAACTTCAACCGGTGCAACCGCGACGATCCTCGAGTATGGAGATCTTGATGAAGCAGCACGCCAACGAAAAGGAAGGGAATTATTAATTGTAGATATTGCCGTCCCGCGTGATGTTGATCCAGCAGCTGGTGAACTTGATGGAGTAACACTCCTAGACATGGACGATTTGAGAGAGTTCGCTGAAAAGGGTATAAGAGCAAGAGAGAAAGAAGTTTCCGCTGTACTTGAAATTATAGAAGAAGAGCTCGAACGTTTTTCCAGCTTTTTTTCTGCTAGGTCAGTAGCACCAATAGTTACAGAACTCCACTCTCGTGCAGAAGAGATACGAAATTCAGAACTTCAGAAACTTTTCAGACGATTTCCTGAATTAACTCCTGAGCAACTAAAAGGAGTAGAAACTTTGACATCTGCTATTGCGAATAAGCTTATGCATGAACCAACTGTACGACTTAAAGATGCTGCGGGAACTCCAAGAGGTGAACGTCTATCTGAAGCATTGCAAGATCTTTTCGACCTTTAACGAATAAGTAGCTTTGTCACTGCGGATTGCAACCCGAGGGAGCGGATTAGCTTTAAGGCAGACACAACGTGTAGCTGAGCTGATTTCACAAATTTCACCGGGAATAGAATTAGAAACAGTAGTTGTTAGCACCTTAGGGGATCGTGACAAAAAAACTTCTCTACAAGAACTTGGTGGGCAGGGAGTGTTTGTTACTGATGTTCAATCCGCTGTTCTTTCTGGAAAAGCAGACATCGCTGTGCATTCTGCAAAAGATCTTCCGGCTGAAACAAGCTCTGGATTGACACTCGCTTCCGTTCCAGAAAGAGCAGATCCAAGAGATGCACTTGTAGGTTGTTTTTGGAATGACTTACCCAAAGGTGCATTAATAGCGACTGGTTCAATCAGAAGAAGATCACATTTGGCTCATGTGAGACCTGACTTAAAGTTTCAAGATTTGCGAGGCAATATTGAAACAAGGCTTTTACGAGTTGACGATGTGGATGCTGTTGTGGTTGCAAAAGCTGCTTTAGATCGGCTGGATTTAAATCCAGAACAAATCGACACGTTGCCTGTCTCAATTCTTTTGCCACAAGTAGGGCAAGGGGCGTTAGCTATTGAGTGTCGTGATGAAGATTTTGAGATAATTCAAATGTTGAAAGAGACTGAAGACCGGAAAGTCAGAAGTGCAGTTGATGCGGAAAGATCATTTTTAGCTGAAGTTGGATCGGGGTGCAGCTTGCCAGTTGCAGCCCATGCTGTCGTGGAAAAAGAAGAAATTTTCTTGAAAGTTTCTATTGCATCTAAAGATGGCACGACACTTCTAAAAGCAGAAGCTACTGGAGTTGATGCCAATCAGCTCGGGGTAAATATCGCGAATAAGCTTTTAAATGAAGAAGGTGGCGACCGTTTATTGAATGAGAATTTGTGAATTTAAAAAAAACATTAATAGGTAAACTTCTTGTAATAACCAGATCGTTAGAGCAATCTGAACCGCTCTTCTCCGAGTTGGTAGACCTAGGAGCGAGGGTTATTTCTCTTCCACTAATTACTATCGCTGATCCTTTAGATGGTGGAAAAGAACTTGAAGAAAAAGCAAAAAATTTTAATGCTTATAAGTGGGTTATAGCTACTTCTCCAAATGGCGCTGTGCGACTCCTAAAGATGGTCGAAGCGGTCGGAAAAAATCATTGGCCGAAAGTAGCTGCAATAGGTGGATCAACAGCTGAAATTTTTAACGAGTCTGGAATAACAGTCGACTTAGTTCCTGAAAAGACTTTTTCTGAAGGCTTTCTTGAGATGTTTCCCACTCCAGAAAAAGAAGGCGACAAAGTTCTTTTAGTGCAAGCTGAAAACGCTAGACCTTTACTCTATGAGGGGCTAATGAACACAGGCTGGGATGTGGATAAGGCTGTTGCATACCGAAATACCAATACTGAAGTTGAAACGGAGTTATTACTTGAAGCAAAAAATGCTGATGCAATAATTTTCACGGCTCCATCAGCGGTTGATCGTTACCATAAGCTAATCGGTGCTCCTCAACCCTCTAATGCGGTTTGTATTGGCCCAATTACTGGTGAGAGTGCCCGAACTTTAGGCTGGAAAGTTCACGAAGCAAGAGAACAATCTATAAAAGATCTGATTGAAGCTGTAATACAATGGTCGGGGTCGTGACGATACCTTCGTAGGCTTTGAGTATGAGTACTAATGCACAGTTCCCGAAATGGCGATCTCGGAGACTTAGGCGTACAAATGCGATACGGAGACTGGTGTCTGAAACACAGATTTCCGTTAATGATTTTGTTGCACCTCTTTTTGTCAGGGAGGATATTAAAGAACCACAACAGGTATCTTCATTGCCAGGTGTTTTCCAACACACGCGTGAAAGTTTAAAACTTGAAGTTGATTCATTAAGAAAACTCGGGATACCAGGTGTAATTCTTTTTGGCGTCCCTAAGTCAAAAGATGAATTCGGTTCAGGAGCTTGGGATCCAGAAGGGGTAGTTCAGTTAGCACTCAAAGATTTAAAAGAAAATTTTGGCGACGATATGACACTTATTGCAGATCTGTGTGTAGATGAGTACACGAGTCATGGTCATTGTGGAGTTTTGTCTCCAGATGGAACGGTTGATAATGATGCAACGCTTGAAATTTATAATCAAATAGCCTTAGCCCAGGCGGATGCTGGTGCTGACATTTGCGCACCTTCAGGAATGATGGATGGACAAGTTGCATCGATTCGCAATGCTTTAGATTCAAGTAGCCATACCCAAACTATTATTCTTGCATATTCCGCAAAGTATGCTTCGTCTCTTTATGGACCATTTCGGGATGCGGTGGATGTAACTATAAAAGATGGGGGAGACCGTCGTGGCTATCAACAAGATCATGCAAACTTGCGAGAGGCTTTGACTGAAATCAAAGCTGATATATCTGAAGGAGCGGACATTGTAATGGTAAAGCCAGCATTGTCTTATTTAGATGTCATTGCAAAAGCTCGAGCAGAAGTTGAAGTTCCAATAGCTGCGTATCACGTAAGTGGTGAATACTCTATGGTTAAAGCCGCTGAAGCGAACGGTTGGCTAGACGGTGA
Organism: Acidimicrobiaceae bacterium; assembly: GCA_002716285.1. Lineage (GTDB taxonomy): Bacteria > Actinomycetota > Acidimicrobiia > Acidimicrobiales > MedAcidi-G1 > MedAcidi-G1. Next base: position 42,785 of record PBAM01000014.1, on the reverse strand, counting down.
ATCAGTAATGATGGAACATTTACTTTCGATTAAAAGAGCAGGAGCCGACATAATACTAACTTATGCCGCAAAGCAAGCTGCTGAGATTTTGCAGGACTAATCGCGAGTGCCAGATAAAAACCAAACTTTGTTTGAACGAGCAAAAAGAGTTATTCCCGGTGGCGTCAATTCCCCTGTTCGATCTTTTAGTTCTGTCGGAGGGGTTCCTTATTTTGTGAGAAACGCCGAGGGGCCTTATGTCTGGGACGAAGAAGGCCACAGGTATATAGACTACGTCCAGTCTTACGGGCCGATGATTTTAGGGCATTCACATCCAGCCGTAATAGAGGCAATAAATAAAGCCGCATCATGTGGCACGAGCTATGGTGCTCCAACCGAAAAAGAGATTATTCTCGCTGAGACTATTATCGAACGAGTAAAGGGAATTGAATCAATTCGTTTTGTAAATAGTGGAACAGAAGCAACTATGACCGCGTTGAGGCTGGCACGTGGCATTACTAACAGATCTAAAATAATCAAATTTTCAGGCTGTTATCACGGTCATTCTGATACTTTGCTGGCAGCTGCTGGAAGTGGCGTCGCTACCCAAGGCATCTCTGGGAGTGATGGGGTTACAGAAAGTGCGGTATTTGACACTGTAGTTGTTCCATTTAACAAGGTACCAGAAATAGATCAATCAATCGCTGCGGTAATTGTCGAGCCTGTTGCAGCGAATATGGGTCTTGTTGAGCCTGAATCAGGTTTTCTTCAAGAACTTAGAAAGGCTTGTGATTCGGCAGGAGCCCTTCTTATTTTCGACGAGGTGATAACAGGGTTTCGCTTATCTGCTGGTGGTGCCTCTAGCTGGTATGACGTAACCCCTGATATATGGTGTTTTGGAAAAATCATTGGTGGCGGGTTACCGGTAGGAGCTTTTGCTGCAAGACAAGAGTTGATGAGTTATTTGGCCCCGATTGGGGGCGTTTATCAAGCAGGAACTTTATCAGGGAACCCTTTGGCTATGGCGGCAGGTCAAGCCACGCTTGAATTATTGGGTAAGTCTGAGTATGAATACCTGGAATCGATTGCAAATCGTTTAGTCGAAGGTTTAAAAGAAGCCATTTCAACAAGTAATCTTGAAATTTCCACGCCGAAAGTTGGCCCACTAGTCGGAATCTTTTTTAGTAATAAGAAACCTAGTAATTTTGAGGAAGTAAAACCGATAGCAGAAAACGGTCTGTATCCGGATTTTTTTCATGGAATGCTTAAACGTGGAGTTGCTCTAGCTCCCGGACCATATGAAGTTCTTTTCCCGAGTTTGGCTCATACAGAAAAATTGATAGATGAAACAATTGAAATAGCTTCGGATGTTTTAAAAGAAATTGAACCTACAGGAACCTAAGTATTCCTAAAGATTTTAAATCTTTCTAATAGTTTTTCACTTGAAGAATTTCTCGTAGTTGCATCTTTTGAAGAAGAGGTGTCATTCATTTCAAGTTCTATATCGATAGCAATACTTTTGCCCAACTCAACTCCCCATTGGTCGAAAGGATTCACGCCCCAAATAACTCCAGAAGCTACAGTTCGATGTTCATATAGAGAAACCAACTGACCGAGAATAAAAGGTGTAAGTTTTGGAGCCAAGATAACTGTTGAGGGGCGATTCCCATCTAATTTTTTTTCACGTATTAAATCTTTCTCTCCAGTACCAGAACCAAAAGCTAGAGCCTCAGATTGAGCAAGTAAATTTGCGAAAAGACTATTTTGTAGTTCTTGGTGGGAATGGTCATAAGAGCTAGAGAATCCCAGCATTTCGCAAGGAACTACGTCAGTGCCTTGGTGCAGAAATTGGAAAAATGCATGCTGACTTTCAGTTCCAGTAGATCCCCAAATGACTGAGCCAACTGAATTACCGAATTCATGTTCACTAGTTCGGTTGTTTTTTCCTAAGCTTTCCATCATAAGTTGTTGCAAATATGGCGGGAAATATGACATCTGACTGCTGTAAGGAATTACTGCCATAGTCGGATAATCAAGAAACGACCGATTCCATATATCAGTTAATGCAAGAAGTAAAGTGCCGTTTGATTCGAAAGATTCAGAAACGGTTTTGTTATCGATTTTGTTCATTCCTGCAAGCAGGTGCGAGAATTCATCTGATCCTATTGAGATCATAAGAACTAAGCCTGCTGCAGAGGACAGGGAAAATCTTCCTCCAACCCAATCAGGCAGATCGAAAATCATAGATTCTTTAAGTCCGGAATTGAGGGCTTTATCTCTAGAGCCAGTGATACCAACAAAATGTTTAGATAATTCTGTAACTACGGCTGAATCTTCGAGCCATTTCCTTGCATTTTCCATCAATAAGAGTGTTTCTCTTGTATTAAAAGATTTAGAAGTGACTATAAAAATTGTTGTTTCAGGGTTCAGTCCATCAAGAGTTTGGTCTAGATCCAAAGCGTCGATACTTGAACAAAACCTTATTGTCATTTCTGCGTGAGAAAATTTTGAAAGCGCTTTGTGTGCCATTGAGGATCCTAAATTCGATCCTCCAATTCCTAAAGCAACTACAGATGTAATAGGTGCCCCTGTTGATCCTAATAATTTTCCGTTCCTAATAAGGTGCGAAAATTCTTCCATTTTTTCTAAAGTTTCAGTAATTCTCGGAATTACATTTGTGCCTTCAACTAGAATTTTTGAGTCTTTTGGTGCACGGAGTGCAGTATGGAGAGCAGGTTTTTTTTCAGTCGAGTTAACCGGACTTCCCGCCATCATGTCTAAGAAGAATTGGTTGATTTTGCTTTCTTCTGCAAGATCAGAAAGAAGTTCGATTGTTGTTGAATCAACTAGTTGTTTAGATATATCCACCCAAAGGTCTTCAAATGATGTTGAAAAATCACTTCCTCTATTTGGATTTTCATCAAAAAGCTCGGTAAGGGACTTTTTAGAGATCCCTTTGCAATGCTCCTCGAGGCTGGACCAAACTCTATTTTTGTTACTAGAAGAATGCATATAGTTATTCTCACTGGTTTATCAGTCCAAAACTATTAAAAAACAAACTTTTAGAAAATTACAACAATTCTTTTAGTCATTAACTTTCTGTTCGGGAATCATTCGAACGATTGAGGCGATGGTGCTGTATGCAGCTTCATCTAATCCTTTATCGTTCTCTTTCATTAGATTCGCCATAACTTTTAGCGCCCACTCCATTAAAGTTTGTGATCGCATTCCAATCCTCGTCAGCTCTCTGATCAAAATTGGATTACCAATAATTTTTGCAAACAATCTTGCCACTTTAAAATACAAGCCGTATTCCTCATTAAGTAAGTCGGGATAGCGCGCAAGGACAGAGTTGTCTTTTTGAGCATTGGCTTCTACAAAAAGAGAAGCTGCTAGTCGACCTGTTTCATATGCGTAGTCAATGCCTTCACCGTTGAAGGGATTGACCGAACCAGCGGCATCACCAACTAATAACCAGTTACAACCTGCTTTTGGTCCCACAGATCCTGCCATTGGTAGACGCCCACCCGTAGGTGGCTCGATTGGTTCAAGAGGATTTATTTTCCAGTAGTCGGGGAGCGTTAATGCAAATTCATTAAACAGATGGGTCGTGTTTATATCCCGATAATCCCTGAAAGTGGAAAGAAGACCTATACCGACATTGATCGTGCCATTTCCGACTGGAAATATCCAACCATAGCCAGGCATTGAATTTCCATGTCTGTCTTTGACATCTAGAGCAGATTCAATCCACGGCTCTTTATCCAAAGGGCTTTCAAAATATCCTCTTATAGCCATTCCCATTGGGTATTTTTTATTCCTGTTGCTACCTAATGATCGACCGAATCTAGAGTTTGCTCCATCAGCAATCGCGATGAATTTCGCTTTAAATCTTATTTCTTCACCGCTGGAGTGGTCTAAGACCAAGGCACCTTCAATACCTACGTCACTTTTATCAAGAGGGCCGACTGCTTCCATCCCTTCAAAGAAATCAGCTCCCGCCTTTACTGCATTTTCAACCACCATTGTGTCTAGATCACATCTTCTTACTACGTACCCGTAAGACGGAAAGATAGGGTGATCCGGCCACTTCATTTCGATGCTTTTATTATGAGCTATAGCTCGGAGTCCTTCGTATTTGTGATGCCCATTCAACTTTTGACTTAAATTCATTTCAGATAACTGATGAACAGCTCTTGGTGTAAGCCCATCACCACAAGTCTTTTGTCGTGGGAAAACTTTTTTTTCGATTATTGCTGTCTGAAGACCTGCGGTTGCAGCCCAATACGCGGTAGCCGCACCTGCGGGACCGCCTCCGACTATCAATAAGTCATAAGATTTTTCTGACATTTGTATCTAAATTTCTATTTAAGAGTGCATTATTAATGCGTATCCTCAAAAATTTCAGCGATTTCAGAACTAGTTATAGTTTCTGCATCAAAATACATGTCGAGATCCATTTCACCCGTTTCAATAGTGTGATCTAGCTCTGCTGCTAATATGACGGCTTCTTCTGAGTTCCCAAAAACAGCTCTTTCATGTAAGACAACACTAATTATTTCTTCTGCATTTAGAACATCGCCAAATGCCGGCATTCCTCCAGCCACTATCCGACCTCTTTCTGAGGCACCGTAAGGATTACCTACACCGAAACCATCAGAACCTTTTGTTATCCACTCGACCATGTCCTCCATATGAGGAAACGTAACCATTACTTCACCATCATCTAACTTATATCCAGAACCACCACCACCGTTAGCACCATGGCAAGAAGAGCAACGCTGAGCGTATATTTCTGCTCCGTGCTGGAGCACGCCTGTAGCTTCAACATCAGGACGCTCAAGAGTTCCTACATAAACAACCGCCCAAATCGGAAGACAAAGTAAAGCTGACGCTGCCCACCAGGGAATCTTGTTTCTAGTTTTTGCAGCATTCACATAGGGCGCATCTTCTACGACAACAGCGATTTCTTCGGTCCTTTGAGGTGAAGCCTCAACTGGTGAATCGATTTCAGTTGCAGGGGTAGCATTTTGCGACTCATCTATTCCTGATGAGTCATCACTCGAAGGCGTTTGCCCCGTCATTCTTTCGCGTGCACTTTTAGATCGCTTTAAAAGATGCTCTGGTATTTCGACCAATTTTTTCTCCGGTTTATTGCTAGGTACCTAAGTTTAAAAGTTTTTAACCGATGACGGCAGGATAGCCGTGACGAAGGTCGACATGACGTTGATACTCATTTATTTTTTTACTTTGAACTTGGATCGAAAAAACAAATCTTTGGTTTTTTGAAGTCATAAATTTTTTCAGGTGCTTCATGGAAAGTGTTGTAACGAGTACGTCCGAGACTCAGCCAACCTGTAAGATGGTTATATGACTTTGTGCAAGTTTTCACAAAGTTTTCGCAATTAGAAAACCTAACAAAAGACTCGAGAGAGGAAAAGTTCGAATGGTCGCATTCGCCGTGTCGATAATCGTAACGGTGATCCTCGTATGGGGTTTCTACGCATATTTAAGACGTTGCCCAGCTGAAAAAGAATTTACCTGGGGTGAAGCAATGCTTTTTGCTACTTATGTATTTTTTATATTGTTTTGGGTCTATGGAGTAGTGCCCCACCAGTGGCTTACTTGGGCGGATAGTGAGTTAAATTGGCGTCCTGATCGTTTTATAGTTGGCCCTGAACTTCCATGGACAGGTGAACAAGGAATTGTTGAATGGTCTCTACCTTTTACTATGACCTATCTGGTGATACGTGATGTCATTGCAGTATTAATTTATGGAATTGCTTTGGCAGGTAATGTCGTTTGTTGGCGACATTGGCAGAATCGCGGAGTTGAAAAGGAACAAGTGGAAGATACATCTGAGTATGGAAGACCACTTATAAAAGAAGGGATAGGTATATGAGCGTTACCGACGCCAACCCACCTCACCCGACTTTTGTTGACGATTATGTTCTGCATCAGGTAGACAATGAATGGTTGGAAGCAGCTGTAAAACCAAAACAATTTATCCATATTGACCAAGCAGAATGCATCATGTGTGAAGGGTGTGTTGATATTTGTCCATGGAAATGCATTCATATGGTTAGCCCGAATGCAGTGGCTGATTCGGTGGGCACTGAAATCCCTGGAAGAGATCCAAGCGACAAAGTAATTTTCACAATTGATGATGATGTTTGCACCCGTTGTGCATTATGTGTGGATCGATGCCCAACCGGGGTGATTATTTTAGGAAAATTAACAGATGCACCTCCAGAAGGTGATACCCACCAGAGAACCACGAGCCATGGTTATGGCTATGGGATGCGTCTGGCATGATTCAATATAGAACTAAGAAATTATTAGAGGGAGTGAAATAAATGGCTGAGACAAACGGTGATAAAGCCACCGGTCAGGCATTGAAAGAGAAACTAGGGCAGGTAGGAGAAAAGGTCCAGGATTCACAAACATGGGCTGCGATTTTTAGACCTGGTTCGATTTTTAGAAAGGGTTATACAGATAGTCCAAGAAATCGTTCATACGTCATAATGAACAGCGTTTTGTACCATCTGCATCCGGTAAAGGTAAAACGTCATGCTGTAAAGGTCAGTTACACACTTTGTTTGGGCGGCTTAAGCTTTTTCTTATTTATTTTCTTGACGGTCACAGGAATTTTTCTCATGTTTTTCTACCGTCCGACTGCTGCTCAGGCATGGGACGATATGCAGACGTTACAAACAGCAGTTGGTTTTGGACTTTTGGTTAGAAACATGCACCGTTGGGGAGCTCATTTAATGGTTCTGACGGTTTTCTTGCATATGGCCCGTGTTTTCTATCATGGGGCATACAAACCTCCTCGGGAATTTAACTGGGTTATTGGTGTAATTTTGTTGACGCTGACTTTACTGTTGTCATTTACCGGGTACTTGTTGCCATGGGATCAATTGGCTCTTTGGGCAGTGACAGTTGGAACAAACATGATGGGCTATACACCTGTTTTTGGAGAACAGGTAAGATTTGTTCTTCTAGGAGGCGTGGAGATCGGTACTGATACCCTTCTGCGTTGGTACACGCTTCATGTACTGATGCTGCCCTTCGTTTTAGTCATATTTCTTGCTATCCATTTTTGGCGTGTCCGAAAAGATGGCGGAATTTCTGGACCCCTTTAGGACGAGGATAAGAAATGGTTGAGATCCCAGAGCATTTAAGAAAACGAGCTGAGGCAGCCCGAGCTAAAGCAGAAGAGGCTAAAGGTGGTTCCGCAACGGATGGAACGAAAGAAACTGAAGCTACAACTGACGCTCCATCAGAAAACCCAAGCTCAGGTGATGAAAAAATTCCTTCTTACTTGCTTGACCGAGGAGTGCCGGCTTCTAAACAACCTCCAACCAAAGATCCATCAATTACCCCGCCAAGCCAAACTGGCCCGCAAGCTGGTGAAGGTCCCGATGGACACAATCAGAGACTTTTAACGGTTGTCAAAGCCGGTTCAATCCAGGATGTAAAAACCACTCCCACTGACAAGGTTCATGTCTGGCCACATCTTTTGATCGCAGAATTTCTAGCAGCTTTGGCAATTACTCTTTTTACGACCCTTTTCTCTATTGTCGTTAATGCACCACTTCTAGAATTAGCCGATTTTAATAGAACGCCAAATCCGTCTAAGGCTCCTTGGTACTTTCTGGGGCTTCAAGAGTTGTTAACTATGTTCCATCCAATGGTTGCTGGAGTAACGATTCCTGGCATGGGGATTTTCTTATTGATCATGGCCCCTTTTATTGATAAGAATCCCTCCAACAAACCTGAGCATCGTAAGTTTGCAATTTCTTTGATGACAGTTCATCTAATGTTTTGGGCTGTGTTGGTAATGATCGGTTCTTTTTTCCGTGGTCCTGGTTTCAACTTTGTCTTCCCTTGGGAAGGCGGATTGTTTTTCGAGTTGTGATGCAAATGTTACTTATTAAATTATTTTTCAAAAAAAGTTGCGGTGTTTGATATGGCTACGATCGTTGCTGCCATAATTCTTGTTGTTTTAGCAGCATTAGTACTTCTGGGTGCCTCACGTAGAAGGGATCACCGTGCGGTTGGTTTGTCGAGAGAAGCACGTCTTCGCGATAAGCCAAATCCCTCTTTGGTCTCAGACGATGAAGGATTAACAGGTCGTGAATTTGAACAAGCAGCTTTGGAAACTCAGAAGGACGAAGAAGTAGAAATTGTAGAGACGGTTCCTCTTGAACCATTTGTTGCACCGGATCCTATGGCTGTTGGTGTTTCACGTAGGCAGTTCTTTAACCGCGGAATAGTCGGGATGATGGGTCTTTCAATAGCGGGTTTCGGAGGAGCTTCTTTAGCTTTCTTATGGCCTCAAGGGGTAAGTGGTTTTGGTTCAAAAATTAAAGTTGGAAATGTTCCTGAAATTCTTGCAGAAATTAAAGCTAACAATGGATTCTTATATAAACCTGAAGGGCGAATGTGGTTGACTGCCTATCCAAACGGCGCAGTTGAAAAAGCAAGAAATTCATACTCCTCAACTGAATTATCTGGAATGGCTGCTGGAGTGGACCAAGGTTTTGAAGCAGGTGTAGTTGCCCTTTATCAAAAATGTCCTCATTTAGGTTGCAGGGTTCCAAGTTGTGTTTCATCCCAATGGTTTGAGTGCCCCTGTCATGGTTCCCAGTACAACCAAGTGGGAGAAAAACGTGGCGGACCTGCGCCCCGTGGTATGGATCGCTTCGCTGTAACAGTAAATGATGGTGTTCTTACAGTTAATACCGGTGCAATTATTCAAGGTCCACCAATCGGTACAAACACTACAGGTCAAGAAGCTGAAGGTCCGAACTGCATCGGACAAAGTGATCATTAGTGGAGAGATGAGAAGTTTGTGAATCTAATAATTATCATCGCTAATACTCAAAGAACAATTGGTTTGGTTCTTGCTGTTGTCGTAATAATCGGCATGTTGATTTATTTACTTTTCAATTTCCGAATAGGTAAAAAAGAAGTCGGATCTGAAATTGATTTAGCGGCTAACCGAGTTCCTTATGCTGATGATGATGAACTTGAAACCCGCATTCTAGATAAGGCACTCGGGTGGTCTTTTGTTTTGATTGCAGCAACCGCTTTAGTTCTGCCACTTTATTGGCTTATGGAACCTGCACGTCAAGAAAATGCTGCGAGAGGTTGGGTTGGACGTTTTGAAAGCCGCGGAGCTAATAGTTACGAAGAAGCCTGTTCAGGGTGTCACGGGCCAAATGGTGTTGGAGGTGTTGCCTCATTTACTTTGTCTGATGCTGATGGCCAGTTCGTTGCTCAAGTGCAATGGAAAGCACCAGCGTTAACGAGTGTATTATCCAGATTTGATGAATCTGAAGTTACTCATATTTTAAATTATGGGCGACCAGGGTCTCCTATGCCTGCTTGGGGTTTGCCCGGTGGAGGCCCAATGACCGAACAGCAGATACATCAGCTGGTTGTTTATTTAAGATCAATACAGCTCGATTCAGAAGAAACGAAAGAACAGGTTGAAAGTGGGATCAGAGATGGAGCTAGACGAATTATTATCGATAGCAATCCAAGTCTTGTAGAAGCTGAAGAAATCGAAGCGGCCATAGATGAATGGCTGGAGGATGCTTCGTTACCTTCAAGTAATAATTATTTGACTTTTGGAGAATTGATCTTTAATAATCAAGCAGGCCAGGGTGCGCATGGATGCGCTCGATGCCATACGCCGGGTTTTTCTTACGGAGCCACCAGTCCTGAGAATGTAGACGCATTGATTACAGAATGGCCGAAATTCGTCGAATCTGGAATATTAAATATTTATAGACCAGGAGCAGGTCATGTGGGACCTAGCTTGAGCGGAGTAGAAACTCATTTTTCAACACCTGAACGACAGGCTAATTTTATCCACTTAGGATCTGAACTCGGTGCTGGTTATGGAAACGCAAGAATGGGGTCAGGAGGAATGCCTGGTTTTGGTGGAAGAACCGATGATCTAGATGTGATTGGAACTGTTACACGAAGCAGGGTGTTAACTCCTGAGCAAATTGATGCGGTCGTTGCTTATGAAAGGAGCATGTAGTGATTGATCTCCTTACAACATTAGGAGGTATTTCTTGGGACCTTGAAGTAAGAGGAATACTTGTTGTAGCAGTAGGTACGGTCATATTGATTGGTTCTGTTTGGGTGATAATCGCAACTAATTCGGGGGCACGACTTAGTACTTTGGTGACCCTTGCAGGGCTAATGGGATTTATGACAATCCTTGGAATTAGTTGGTGGCTCTATGGTTCTGGATGGAAGGGAGCAGATCCGAGCTGGCGAACGATTGATATCAATGTAGGCGACCTTAACTCCAGTGCTTTGATAGAAGCACGGGATTTGCCTGATCCAGAGGATTTTTTATCTGCTTATGAAATGGTTGTGCAGTCTCAAGACGAGATTGCAAATTTGGAATTTAATAAAGTGCCAACTGAGTCAGACTATCCAGAACTCAGTTTGCAAGATTTAGCTGAAATACAAGCCGACAGACAATTAAGAAATGAAACAATAACCCATTCGGAATTAGCCGTTGTATCACCTAATTTGATTAAGAGTTATGGACTTGATGATTTGAACGGATGGCGCCTTTTATCAACAGCAGAATCAGGCAATGCGCAAGCACAAGCTATTGCAGATGTTTTAGCTCAATCAGATCTTGGGTTTAGAAGTACTTCTGATTTCAAAGTCCTTGATTCCTACACTTATGGTGGAAAGCCAGAACTTAAGGACAATCCGAATAGATGGGACAGGATAAGTCTGTGGGCAACCAATACTGCGCGAATAACACATCCAATCAGATATGCGGTTGTGCAATTTCAAAGAGTGATAGATCAACCTTTGGTTCCAGGCATGGCACCACCAAGACCAGTTATTGACAAAGAGGAGCCTGTTGTTTCCACAATAATGGTTCGCGATCTCGGCACAAGGCGACTTCGACCGGCTTTGGTTACTATTGGATCTTTTATTATTTTTCTAGCTCTCTGTTACTGGCTTCACGTGAGAGACAAAGAACTAATGGCGAAAAGACAAGAATTCGCATCATCGACCGAGTAGAACGATGAGGATAACCCAGCCTGTCTTCTCAAAGTATCGGAGGTGTTAATTTGACTAGTCAGTATCTTCCAGTCATAGCTTTGTTTGTTCTTGCAGTATTGTTCGCTGCTATCAGCTTTGTAGTGTCTCGCCTGTTGGCACCGCGTAGTCCAAATGACAGGAAACAAGCACCCTACGAATGTGGAATTATCCCTGCAGAAGAAAATCCAAATGAACGCTTTCCAGTTCGTTTTTACCTAGTGGCAATGATTTTTATTGTTTTTGATATAGAGATAATTTTTTTCTACCCATGGGCTTTGTCCCATAGATCTCTGGGACTTTTTGGTTTAGTTGCAGTTTTCATTTTCGCTCTAGCAATATTTGAATCATTCATTTATTTGATAGGGAAAGGCGCACTTGAATGGGGCCCAAATAAACAACTAAAACCAAAAGATGAAGTTGTTTCTTTGACAAGAAACACTTCAAACACAATACGTCGTGTTGGGGTTCGCAAGGTAGGTCAAGAAGGTCGTGACCTTATTGAGAAAAGTTTTGAAAATCAAGAGGTGAGTGATTAATGGTACGAGTACCTCTAATCGGAGACCTTGCGAAAGTCAACGGAGAAGGCTTGGAAGGTCTTGAGCATAACTTTATTACTGCACGAATCGAGAACCTTGTTAAATGGTCTCGGGCTCGGAGTTGTTGGCCAGCGACTTTTGGTTTGGCATGTTGTGCTATTGAAATGATGGCCACCGGAGCCGCGCATTATGACCTAGCCAGATACGGAATGGAAGTTTTTCGAGCTTCTCCTAGACAAGCAGATCTGATGATTGTCGCAGGACGTGTTTCTCAGAAAATGGCTCCAATACTTCGTCAAATTTATGACCAGATGATGGAACCCAAATGGGTCATATCTATGGGGGTATGTGCATCGTCTGGAGGGATGTTCAACAATTATGCAATTGTCCAAGGAGTCGATCAAGTAGTACCGGTCGATGTCTATGCACCTGGTTGCCCACCTGGTCCAGAAACTCTCATGCACGCGATTTTGACTTTGCACGAAAAAATACAGAGTGGTGAATTAACTCGCAGACGTGAAGAAAACTCTGGAGGTGCAGCAATAGAGATTTCTGAATCTCCAAGGGAAGTAATTCAACCTGTTGAATTGGAGTCTCGGTGAATATTCCAACTGTCGAGACGTTTGGTCAACAGGTTTTACACCCAAAAGTTGAAGAGCTCATTGATTTAGCCACAGAGTTAAGACAAGAAGGCTTTAATATGGTTGTTGATTTGACCGCGGTTGATTACTCCTCTTTTCCAACTCGTACAGATCTACCAGAAAATGTGAAACCCGAACGTTTTGAAGTTGTAATATCAATGATCAATCATCAAACTCGGGAACGTTTACGTCTTAGAGTCCAAATCCAGGAAGAAAACCCTGTAGTTCCATCTTTATTCGACTTGTACCCAGGAACTGAATCAATGGAACGCGAAGTTTTTGACATGTTCGGTATTAACTTTTCTGACCATCCTGATCTGACCAGGATTCTCATGCCAGAAGATTGGGTAGGTCATCCTTTAAGAAAAGATTTTTCTGTGGGACAAATACCAGTTCAGTTCAAAGCTAGTAAGGCAAAACGATGACATCCGAAGTCGTAGAGACCAGCAATCATCGTTCATCTGTTTTAAGTAATGATAAAAGGGTTCGTCTTCGCGAAGGTAGTGCAGTGTTGAGAATAAGTGAGTCTGATGCTACTCCTAAAGTTGCAAATGATATCACCGAGACTTCAGACCCGTCAGAAGAAACTCGAATGATTCTTAACATGGGTCCTTCTCACCCTTCAACCCATGGAGTACTCAGACTTATATTGGAGTTAGAGGGCGAGACTGTTGAACGTTCAAAACCTGTAATTGGCTACTTGCATACAGGAATGGAAAAAACTGCTGAGACACTTTCATATGCACAAGGCTCCACCAATGTGACAAGAATGGATTACGCCTCTCCACTTTTTACAGAACTAGCATTTTCTCTTGCAGTAGAAAAACTTTTAGAGATTGAAGTACCTCCCAGGGCAACATGGATCCGAATGCTCATGTGTGAGTTGAACAGAATTAGTTCACATTTACTGTTTCAAGCAACAAACGGTATGGATCTTGGCGCAGTCTCAATGATGATTTACGGGTGGCGTGAAAGAGAAGAAGTGCTCAGATTTTTTGAAAAAGTCACAGGTTTAAGAATGAATCACAACTACATACGTCCGGGCGGAGTAGCAGTGGATCTACATGATGGTTGGCAGGCTGATTTAAGAAACCTTTTAGAAATAATTCCACCGAGGCTTGATGAATATGATGATTTACTAACGGGTCAACCACTATTTCAGAAAAGACTTCAAGGCGTAGGTTCATTAAATACTTCTGAAGCACTCGCCTTATCAGCAACAGGGCCGATACTACGATCAACTGGTTACGACTGGGATTTAAGAAAAGATGAACCTTATCTGGCTTATGACCAAGTTGATTTTGATGTAATTGTAGGAACCCACGGTGATTCTTTTGACCGTTTTGCTATTCGATTAAATGAAGTTCGCGAGTCCTTGCGAATAGTTGAACAGATATTGGACCTAATGCCATCAGGCGATTACCGGATTCAAGACAAAAAAATTACGCCACCCCCACGTGCTCGGATCGATGAGTCAATGGAAGCGCTAATACATCATTTCAAAATATTCACCGAAGGTTTCCATGTTCCCCCTGGGGAAGTTTATGCCGCCGTTGAATCACCTAGAGGAGAATTGGGTTGTTATCTAGTTTCTGACGGAAGTCCGAATCCTTACCGAATGCACATCAGAGGCCCTAGTTTTGTGAATTTACAAACTTTGCCCCACCTGATGAGAGGTGGACTGATTGCAGATGCAGTTGCTGTGATTTCATCTATTGACCCGATTATGGGAGAAGTTGATAGATAATGAGTTTTTTCAACGAAGAGAATGAAGAAATGGCAAAAGAGATTGTTGGTCGATACCCAATTGCCAGATCTGCACTAATACCGTTACTCCATTTAGCGCAAGAACAAGAAGGTTGGATAACTAAGCCTGCAATGGAACAAATTGCAGAACTCACTGATACGACATCAGTGGAAGTATTAGGTACAGGAACTTTTTATGAAATGTTTAAGTTCCATTCAGTCGGACGCTATTTAATCAAAGTGTGCACGAATATTTCTTGCCAGTTATTGGGAGCGGATGAACTTCTTGAACATGTGAAAACAGCCTTAGAGGTAGAAGAAGGTAGCACGACAGAAGATGGACTTTTCACTTTCGAAGAGGCTGAGTGCGTCGCTGCCTGTACGGAGGCTCCTTGTTTTACCGTCAATTATCGTTATTTCCATCGTGCCACAAAGGAACTTTTTGATGAAGTTGTCGTGGATCTGAGAGCAGGTGAGAGTCCTTTGTCTAAAGGTTCTGCTGATGATAAAGGAGTAATGCCTGAACATGGAACTTTAAGTAGAGTTCGTCAACAAATACCTAAGTCTCGTTGTGCTGGGATTAAACACCCAGAGGAAATAAAAGGTCCTCCAAACTGGATTGAAGAGGGTTTTTAAATGAGAGAATCTTCTTTACAGGGTGGTTATGTAGAACATGCACCTGGTTTCGTTGACAACGAGGGCCCCAAACTTATTACAAGCCGTTTCAAACATACAGATTCTTTTACACTCGAAAAGTATTTGTCAACAGGTGGCTATGAAGGGTTGAGGTCAGCACTTGATCGATCGCCTACCCAAGTCCATGATGAAGTTAGAGAAGCTAGCCTTCTTGGGCGCGGGGGCGCTGGTTTTCCTGCAGGAATTAAATGGGGATTTCCTCCCGAAGGGGTTTGGCCCCGGTATTTAGTAGCCAATGGAGACGAAAGTGAAATAGGGACTTACAAAGATCGTTTGTTAATGGAGAGGGACCCCCATCAGTTGATCGAAGGAGTTCTGATTGCCTGCTACGCACTTGGTTTATCTCAAGCTTTTTTATATGTCCGGGGCGAAATGGCTTTAGCGCAAGAAAGGATAGCTATTGCACTTGATGAAGCATATAAAGCTGGTTACATAGGGAAAAATGTTCTAGGTACAAAATTTTCTGTTGACGTAGTGATGCATTGGGGTGCAGGCTCGTACATAGTTGGGGAAGAAACAGCGTTAATAGAAAGCCTTGAAGGTAAACGTGGAATGCCACGTTTAAAACCGCCTTATTTCCCAGCGGCAATTGGCTTGTACGGTAAACCGACGATTGTAAATAATGTTGAAACCCTTTGCAATCTTCCGTGGATTCTCAATAACGGCGCCTCTGCTTATAAAGGATTCGGGTCAGAGTCGTCACCAGGAACACGAATGTTCGCAATTTCCGGCCATGTAAAACGCCCTGGTGTTTATGAGGTTGAACATGGAGTTACTACCTTTAGAGAACTTTTTTATGGTGACAATTTCTGCAGGGGCATAAGAGATGACAATGAATTGAAAATGTTCATACCTGGTGGAGGTTCAGCTCCGTGGTTTTTTCAAGAACAACTAGATTTACCACTCGAAGCAAGTGCTGTAGGAGCTGCAGGTTCGATGCTTGGTTCTGGTGCAATGGTTGTGATGGATGAAACAACAGATGCAGTGAAGGCTTGTTTAAATGTTGTTAGATTTTTTGCTCGTGAATCTTGTGGGAAATGTTCTCCCTGCAGAGAAGGAACTTCATGGGAAGAAAAAATCCTACAGAGGATCTTAGACGGAGAAGGGAGACCTTCAGATATAGATTTGCTTTTAGATATAGGTGACAACATAAGCCCAGGCCCTTATCCAGCTGCTTCTTTCTCAGATGAAGGTCTGGATGCAGTTCCGTTCCCGCCGCGCCAGACAACAATCTGCCCATTGGGCCCCTCATCAGTGGCTCCAATTGTTTCTGCAGTACGAAGGTTTAGGAATGAGTTCGAATCTCTCATTACAAGACGTGATCCTATTCCTTTGTCTTTAAATGTTGAAGAGGTAGTTACATGACAGATATCGCATCTTCCGAAACTGCAGTTTCAATAACTGTTGATGGAAAACAAGTAATGGCAAAATCGGGCGAACTGCTAATAGATGCTTGCGAGCGAAATGGAACGTATATTCCTAGATTTTGTCATCATTCGCGCATGAAACCTGTTGGAATGTGCCGAATGTGTTTAGTGGAAATAGACACAGGTAGAGGACCAACTCTTCAGCCTTCTTGCATGATCGAGTGCAGTAATGAAATGGTTGTAGATACTCAGTCTGAAAAAACTCAAAAAGCACAAGAAGGAGTACTTGAATTCCTATTAATAAATCATCCTCTTGATTGCTCTATTTGCGATAAAGGGGGAGAGTGTCCTTTACAAGATCAGACAATGGCTTTTGGAGCTGGAGAGAGCCGGTTTATTGAAGAGAAACGTACATTTAGAAAACCCATTCCAGTTAATGAGAATGTTTATTTAGATCGCGAAAGATGTGTTCTTTGCGATAGATGTACACGTTTCGCCGATCAAGTCGCCGGAGACTCCCTAATACATTTCATCGACCGAGGCAATAAGACTCAAGTCAACACCTATCCAGACCAGCCTTTTAGCTCTTATTTCAGTGGTAATACCGTACAAATATGCCCAGTAGGCGCTTTGACAGCGGCTCCTTTTAGATTCAAAGCCAGACCATGGGATTTAACAGAAGTTGAATCTACAAGTACTTTCGACAGTGTCGGAAACAGAATTTCTGTTCAAGAATCAAGAGACGAAGTATTACGTTTTACAGGTGTTGATTCTGACTCTGTCAACTGGGGTTGGTTGACAGATAAAGAAAGGTTTATTTTCGAGTCATACTCAAATGAAAACAGACTCGTTGAACCGCTAATAACCAATGAGTTTGCCGTAGATGAGAAGAATCAGTTTGTGGTGACTTCATGGTCCGAAGCTTATGAAAAATGTTTAACTGCACTAACTGAAACTACGCCAGAACGAATAGCTGTTATTGGTGGATCCCGCTTAACTAATGAGGCTCAGTACGTTTGGAGTAAAATCACAAAAGGAATTATCGGAACCGACAACGTTGACTCTCAACTAGACGATGGGTTTTCACCGGAGGTGCTTCTTAGCTTAAATCCCTCGACCATAGATGAAACTTGCAAACCGGGTGGAGTAATAATTCTTTTAGGCGCTGATCCGAAAGAAGAGTTAGGCACCCTCTATTTACGGGTAAGACATGCGATAGTTCATGATCAATGCAAATTAATCGAACTAACACCAACAAAAACTGGACTTTCGAAATTAGCTACTTACTCAATTAGAATTCCACCCGGGAAAACTTTTGAGGCAGTAAAAGCATTGTCTGGCCAGTCTTGTGAACTAGACGAGGAGATCCACAAAGAGATTAAAGGTGCTGGAAAAATTATTAATGACAGCGACTCAGTTTCTGTCTTACTGGGCCGCACCTCTTTAGCAGAGACTTCTTCAATTCTTGAAAATGGAGCTATCACACTGCAGGAATATTTACCAGAAGCCTCTTTCCTGCCTTTATTAAGAAGAGGCAACATAAATGGTGCAATAGACATGGGACTTTCTCCAGGTTTATTGCCAGGAAGATGCAACTTAGAAGAAGGATCAGAGGAACTAAAAAATCGTTGGCCGGCACTTCCGAGTTCTAAAGGTTTCAAAACTAGGGAAATACTTGAAGCTGCGACTAATGGACAAATTGATGTCCTAATTCTTTTAGCATCTGACCCACTAATGGATTTCCCTGATTCTCAATTAGTTGAACAAGCTTTAGAGAGAATTGGAACAGTGATCGCAGTTGATATTTTTGCAACAGATAGTGTCCGCCATGCTGATATCGTTTTGCCAGCTGCCACCACTACAGAGGTAGACGGGACATTTACCAACCTCGAAGGCCGGGTAAGTCCGATAAGGAGGAGTGTCACACCTCCAGGGACAGCTAGACCAGACTGGATGATTGCTTTAGATCTGGTTCAGTATTTTAATCCTGAATTAGGACCGTTTACATTTAAAGAATTGTGTGAAGAGATTTCTATAGTTTCGGAGATGCATAAAGATCTTGACCTGACAAAGCTTGAACAAATGGATAAAGAAGGAGTCGTTTTGAAAAGAAGTTTGCAAACAGCGCAAACGACTTCAGTGAAAATCCCTAAACAAAAGGTCAATTCTTTCCGACTGATAACAACAAGAAGTATGTACGACAAAGGAGTTCTTGCTGCGCATAGCTCGGCACTTAAAGGACTTGCATCTGGAAGTCAGATAAAAGCTAATCCAGAAGATATGAAGAAGATTGGAGTTAACTCAGAATCGCCAGTTCGTTTAATTGGTTCAAAAGGTGAAATTCGAGCCAGACTTACGCCCGATCCAGACACAATTAGCGGAACCATTCATGTTCTTTGGAATCAAGAAGGCCCTGATATTCGAAAACTAATCGACTCATCATTACCAGTGAATGATTTGAAGATTGAGAAAAAATGATGATAATCGCTTCTGATCCACTCCTCAGCTCAGACATTGGGTTTTCGGTAGTTGCCGTGATGTTATTAAAAGTCGTACTTGCTTTCGCATTGTTAATGATTTCAGTACTGCTCGTGATTTGGTTCGAAAGAAAAGTTGTAGCAGATATGCACAACCGTGTGGGACCTTCATTAGCAGGGCCATGGGGGATACTGCAGACTTTGGCAGATGGGATAAAACTTTTCTTCAAAGAGGATCTATTACCGGCGCGTGCTGACCGTGTTGTTTTTCGATTGGCTCCCTACCTTTCTTTAGTGCCTGCTTTTTTATCTTTCGCAATTGTTCCAATCGGCGGTGACTTTACAAATGGTGGAGATGGAACAGTTTCTATTTTTGGACATAGAACTCTTTTGCAAGTAGCTGATCCTCCAGTAGGCATTCTTCTCTTCCTCGCTCTTTCTTCTATTGCTGTTTATGGTGTCATGCTTGCTGGTTGGTCATCAGGCTCAAAATACCCTTTATTAGGTTCAGTGAGAGCATCCGCGCAGATGATTAGTTATGAAGCCGCTTTAGGTCTATCCATGGCAACAGTTTTTTTATCTTCAGGAACCCTTTCGACAAGTGGCATAGTTTCAGGTCAAGCAACTTGGAATTGGAACCTAGTAGCAACAGGAGTAATTCCTTTTGTTATTTTCGTGATCGCAGGAACAGCGGAACTCAACAGGCCACCTTTTGATTTGGTTGAAGCTGAACAAGAACTTGTTGGAGGCTTCCATACAGAGTACAGCTCTATACGTTTTGCTTTATTTTTCCTCGCAGAATTCATGAATATGATTACCATGTCCGCAATAGCTGTAACTCTTTTTCTGGGTGGGCCAAATGGCCCAATTCTAATAAAACAAATCTCATGGGTGTGGCCGATACTTTGGTTCTTCTTAAAAGTGATGGCATTCTTATTCACTTTTGTCTGGCTTCGAGCTACTCTTCCAAGGTTGCGTTACGACCAACTTATGGATTTAGGTTGGAAATTGCTTATACCTGCTTCTCTAGGATGGTTCCTTCTAATAGCTGCCTTAAACATTGGAGAAGATAGAGGTTGGTCGACTTTTCTTGTAGTACCAATAGGTTTAGTCATTCTTTCATTGGCTGCTCTTTTATTGAGCGGAGCGATCAAAAAAGCCAAAGATTCCAATCTGCACGCGGCTGACCTTTCTGAAATATCTGAAGGTATGGACCAATGAGTTATCTAAAAGGCTTCTTAGTCACCTTCCGCCAAATATTCCAAAAACGTGTTACAACCCCTTACCCAGCAGAGAAGCGGGCAAAACCAGAAAGGCTTCACGGAAGGCATGTGCTCGGGCGGTATGAAGACGGCATGGAGAAGTGCATAGGGTGTGAACTATGTGCCGGTGTCTGTCCCGCAAATTGTATTTACGTAAGAGGGGCAGATAACCCAACTGATAATCCGGTATCACCAGGAGAACGTTACGGCTTTGTTTATGAGATCAATTACTTACGTTGCATTCATTGTGATCTTTGCGTTGAAGCTTGCCCAACGGGAGCCATTACCGAAAGCAAGATGTTTGAATTTTCATTTACTAATCGAAATGATGCCATTTACACGCGAGAAGAACTTTTAGTTGATTCAGAATCTGGAAAACCTAAACAGTTGCCATGGGAAGATTGGCGTGAAGGGGAAGATCTTGATACTTCTGGGTGGTTAAGGGCGACCTCTCCAAATGGAGATGCTTCTTATGAAGGTCAAATTGCTTGGTCAGGTGACTTGGGTTACGGAATTCGTAAAGCTGAGATAGGTCAAAGTGATACGAAAACTCCGGAAGAGGAACTGTAATGGAAACGGTTGTCTTTTTAATAAGTGCAGCTGTTATTTTAAGCGGCGCATTAGGAGTTATATTTTCGAAGAACCCTGTCCACTCAGCGTTATTCATGGTTCAAACGTTATTTGGGGTAGCGGTCTTGTTTATCCTTCTAGAAGCGACATTTCTTGCTGCAATACAAGTAATTGTTTATGCCGGAGCAATAGTAATCCTTTTTGTTTTTGTAATCACCTTATTAGGAGTTGACCGAGCAGAAGATTTACAGGTCGAACCAATCTCTGGTCAAAGACCTCTGGCTGTTGTTTTGGGAGCTTCGATTTTTGGCATTATTTTGACAGTCTTGATTGCTGGTGTGGGAGGTCCTACAGGTGTTCGAGAAGCAAACACTTCAATTGGAGATGCAAATGACAATACAAGAATCTTAGGAGAAGCATTATTTTCTACAAAAGTTTTTTCGGTAGAACTAACTGCACTTTTGTTAACAGTGGCAGTTGTGGGAGCAGTTGTTCTCTCAACCCGTCCGACAAAACCACTGATATCAACCCTAGAGGAACATCAAAATGATGCAGTGGAAGACGAGCTAGAAGAAAAAGGTGGAGAATGATTATTACAACCACCTGGTATTTGTTGCTAGCAGCAATTCTTTTTTCAATTGGCACTACAGGTCTTTTAGTGCGACGGAACCCGTTGATCATGTTTATGTGCATTGAATTAATGCTAAATGCAGTAAATATTACATTTGTGAGTATTGGATCTCACCTGAACGACTTAGGCGGCCAGTTAGCTGTCTTTTTTGTTTTAGTTGTTGCAGCAGCGGAAGTAGTTGTGGGTTTAGCGCTAGTGGTTGCGATTATGCGAAGACGCTCAAGGACCAATGCTGACGATCTAAAGATTTTGGGCGGATGAAAATGATAGATCTAGTTTGGCTGATTCCTGCTTTCCCCCTTCTGGGTTTTTTGACCCTTATTTGTTTACGAAAATCAGTGAGAGAACCGATTGCAGGATGGTTAGCGACGACCGCCATGGCAGGTTCTTTTCTATCAGTTTTGATTGTTTTCATTGGAATGCTTTCAGAAGAAAATGAAAATAGACAAACAGTTTTTACTCTTTTTGATTGGATCCCAGCCGGAGATTTTAAAGTCGACGTAGGTTTTTTAGCCGACCCCTTATCAATTACGATGTGTTTATTTATTACAGGAGTAGGCACTTTAATTCATCTTTATTCAATTGGATACATGCATGGTGACTCTGATTTTAATCGTTTTTTCACTTATCTGAATTTGTTTGCATTTTCAATGTTGATGCTTGTATTAGGTGACAATCTTCTGCTGACTTTTCTTGGCTGGGAGGGCGTTGGAGCTTGCTCCTATCTCTTAATTTCGTTTTGGTTCAGAGATCCAGCAAATGCAACTGCCGGAAAGAAAGCATTTATAACGAATCGGGTTGGCGACTGGGGTTTTATGGTCGCAATGTTTCTTATTTTCTTCAATTTCGGTTCCCTCCAGTATCTAGAAATATTTGACATTTTAGAATCCAATCAAATAGCTAAAACCACTACTACGTTCATAGTTTTAATGCTTTTTGTTGGTGCTATGGGGAAATCGGCACAATTTCCTCTGCACCTATGGTTGCCGGACGCAATGGCTGGTCCAACTCCGGTTTCAGCATTAATCCATGCAGCGACCATGGTTACTTCAGGTGTCTATTTATTAATTAGAGTCAATCCCATCATGGTAGAAGCTTCTACATGGTCGACCGATTTGATTGCTTGGGTCGGAGTCGGAACAGCTTTATTTGCGGCTTCAATAGCTGTCGCTCAAACAGACATAAAAAAAGTTCTTGCATATTCGACTGTAAGCCAACTGGGATACATGGTTTTAGCAGTTGGATGTGGTGCTTACACGGCAGCCATTTTTCATATGATCACACACGCTTTTTTCAAGGCTCTACTTTTTCTTGGTGCAGGATCAGTAATCCACGGAATGGGTGGCGAGCAGGACCTTCGTCGCTATGGAGGTCTTCGTTCCTTGATGCCAATTACCGCTGGAACTTTTATTATTGGGTGGTTAGCAATTGCCGGTGTCCCACCATTCTCAGGTTTTTGGTCGAAGGATGAAATTCTTGCTTTTGCATGGGATAAGAATCCATTACTTTGGCTTGTGGGAATAATAACTGCACTTTTGACAGCTTTTTATATGACTCGTCAAGTTATTCTTACATTTTTCGGTAAGCCTCGATTTTCAGATGCTGGTGCTGGTGATGCTGGTGAGATTAAACCACATGAGTCGCCTTGGACGATGACATTCCCGCTTGTAGCTTTGGCAGTTCTTTCAGTGGTTGGAGGTTTAATTCAATTACCATTTTCATCTTCAACTAAACGGTTAGAGCATTGGTTGGAACCAGCAACATTCCATAATGAGACGCATTTACATCTTTCGGGTTCCACTTTATGGGTATTGGCACTTTTAGCTTTAGTCTCGGTGGGCATAGGAGTCGGTATAGGACTTTCTACGTATCTTAAAGAAAAAATTGATAGGCAAATTTTTGAAAAACCGATCTTGAACAATGCTTGGAATCTTGATTCCACAGTTTCAAAGTTCATGGGCGGACCCGGATCTAAAGTATTTACAGCTGTAGCAAAATTTGACAAGGAAGTAATAGACGGTGCCGTTGATGGGACAGGCCAAATAGTAAAAAAGACTGCCTCAATACTTCGACGCTCGCAGAATGGTTTAGTTAGAACCTATGCATTAGGTATAGGAATTGGAGCTGTTGGCTTACTAATTTGGTTCTTAACGAGGACAACACTATGAATGTCGTAATCGCAGCCTCCTCTTCAGCAACTTTTCCAGTTCTCCCGTCTTTGTTAATTGTGCCGGCTACTGGTGCTTTAGTTGTAGCTTTTTTACCCCGAGTCAGAAAAGATTTAACAAAATTAGTTGCACTAATATTTTCAACAACTACATGTGCTTTATCGCTTTGGTTACTTAGTGATTTCGAATACGAAAAACATTCAGATATGTTCCAATTCGTTTCTCGACAATCTTGGATTAGTGATTTTGGGATTTCTTGGTCATTTGGAGCAGATGGAATTTCACTGTTTCTAATAGTTCTGACCGGTCTTTTATTCCCAATTGCCTTCCTCGCAGTCGACCCTGAACATAATGATCGTTCTTATTTTGCCTGGATGCTTTTATTAGAAGCTGGAGTAATGGGAGTTTTCTGTTCATTAGACCTAATCGTGTTTTTCCTGTGCTTTGAAGTTGTCCTTGTCCCAATGTATTTCTTGATTAGTCGTTGGGGTCACGGTAATCGGTCTTATGCAGCAACAAAATTTTTCTTGTTCACTATGGCTGGCTCTGCGCTAATGCTAGTTGGAATCATTACAGTTGCGTTTCTACATGCAGACAGTGTTGGAGGCTCAATTACCTTCGATCTAGTTGAGATTGCCGAATCGCAAAGCATCACTCAAGGAACAGCACGTTGGCTATTCTTAACTTTTGCTCTTGCTTTCGCAGTCAAGATTCCTATTTTCCCACTACATACATGGTTGCCAGATGCCCACACTGAAGCTCCAACAGCAGGTTCAGTAATTCTCGCTGGCGTCCTCTTAAAGCTTGGGGCTTACGGTTTAATAAGGTTCGGTTTGTATTTATTCCCAGAAGCTTCTCACTTCTTCGCACCAGTTTTTTTAACCTTAGGAGTAGTCGGAATTATCTATGGCGCAGTTGTGGCTGCCATGCAGAAAGACCTGAAGAGACTAGTTGCTTATTCATCAATTGCCCATCTTGGATTCATTGTTTTAGGAACGTTCGCTTTAAACACTGAAGCTATTGTGGGCAGTGTTCTCCAGATGGTAAATCATGGTATTTCAACCGGCGCATTGTTCTTATTAGTTGGAATGATTTACGAACGCCGACACACAAGGCAAATAGATGAACTTGGAGGCTTGCAACACTCAGCGCCTCTTATGGCAGGTTTCTTTACCGTGGTAATGCTTTCTTCAATAGGACTGCCTGGTCTAAATGGTTTCGTAGGAGAATTCTTAATTTTATTAGGAACATTTACGGCTCATAGATGGTGGGCCGTTGTAGCTACAGTAGGTGTTGTTTTAGCAGCTCTATATTTGCTCTGGGCTTATCAACGTGTTTTCCATGGTCCGGCAGAAAAAGAAAATGCAGAAATGACTGACCTTAAAACACGAGAAACTCTTGTGTTGCTTCCGTTGCTTGCTCTCATAGTTTTTTTAGGTATTTATCCGAAACCTGTAATAAACAGAATGGAAAACTCTGTAAAAGCCCTGGTAGTCCATATTGAAAAACACGTTTCAGGTTTTGAAGAGCCGGTAAACCGACACTCCTTAGGAGAAATTAAAATAGATATACAACAAGCAGAAGAGGGACACTAAAAATGTTTGTCGCTTCCAATTCTGTTCCCACTCCTGAAATTGTATGGTGGGCTTTACTACCAGTAATTATTTTTGCAGTCTCCGGAGTATTGCTCCTAACAATTTCTTCTTTATTAAAGAAAGAAATCAGTTGGTTAGCACCTGGTGTTACCTTGACAGCCGGAATTTTTGTCTTATTTTCGTCAATCCCTATGTGGAATAGAATTCAAAATGATGGACCGATTGCATTTTTAAATGATTCTGTGGGAACAGACGGATCTACTATTTTTCTAACTTCATTAATAGCTATTGCATTAATTTCAACTTCTATTCTTGCTCGTCCATACCTAGATAGAGAAGGTATTCCTGATTTAGAATTTTATGTTCTTCTTTTAGTCTCAGCCGCAGGTGGCGTTGTTATGGCCGGAGCAAATGATCTAATTGTTTTATTCCTAGGAATAGAAATTCTTTCCATAGCCGTTTATGTTCTTGTCGCTCTCCATTTAAGAAAAATTGAATCCCAAGAAGCCGCAATTAAATATTTCTTATTGGGGGCGTTTTCTTCTGCTTTTTTACTTTATGGAATTGCCTTGGTTTATGGCGCAGTTGGAACCACGAACCTCATTGGAATCAGAAACTTTTTAGTCAATTCGCTTTTGATCGAAGATGGAATGTTGATGATCGGTTTTGCTTTAATGCTTGTTGGCTTAGGTTTCAAAGTAGCTGTATTTCCCTTCCACACATGGACTCCCGATGCTTATCAAGGCGCCCCCACACCTGTTGTTATTTGGATGGCTGCCGGTGTTAAAGTCGCAGGGTTTGCTGCAATATTAAGAGTTTTCCCTTTGACATTCGCATCTTACGTCAATGATTGGCAAATCCCTTTAGCCGTGCTTTCGGGTTTAAGCGTTGTGTTTGGTTCTGTGGTTGCAGTAGTACAAACGAATGTAAAAAGAATGCTCGCTTACTCTTCGATAGCTCATGCAGGGTTCATTCTTATCGGAGTTCAATCATCAAATATGGATGGAACAGCTGCCGTGCTGTTTTATTTAGGGGTCTACACATTCCTCGCTTCAGGAAGTTTTGCTATAGCAACAGTTGTAGGTGGTGAAGGTGATTCAAATCACGACCTAGACGCATACAAAGGATTAGCAAAACGTAAGCCAGCTTTGGCTGCCCTGTTCACAATCCTATTATTAGGACAAGCAGGAATTCCTTTCACAGGAGGTTTTATAGCAAAACTCGGTGTTATTTCATCAGCGGTTGATACCGAATATTATTTTCTTGCAGGAGTAGCGATGGTGTCAGCAGCTATTGCTGCATACGTATATCTTCGAATACTTATGGCAATGTATTCTGATAATAATGAAGGAAAAATTGAAGATATCCATGTTTCAAAAGGAGTCTGGGTAGTCACCGCTTTGTCTTCTGCAGTCGTTATGGTTACGGGTTTTATTCCTGGGCCATTTGTAGAAATAACCAGAAATGCAGTTCCAATTTTGGTAGGTGGTTAGGTGATATTTAAATACTTCATTCAGGCCTTTCAAACGCCTCCGAAAGCTATAAATTACGGTAACCTTCGTCAGGTACACAGCTTTGGCTTTGCTTATTTATCAAAGGTAATTGGGTCTTAAAACGATGTCTGAATTTCTTCGCAACTGGCTTACAGTTTTAATCTTTGGAGGCGTAGGGATTCTTCTTGTATCCGTTTTTTTAGGGTTAGGAAGTTTGCTTAGGCCCAGTCGAGACACACCTCAGAAAAGAATTAATTATGAGTCAGGTGTTGATCCGCAAGGTGACATGTGGAGCCAAGCAAATATCAGATATTACGTTTTCGCTTTGATGTTTGTTCTATTTGATGTTGAGGCCGTATTTATTTTCCCATGGGCTGCGCGTCTTGAGGTATACGGTCTTTTTGGTTTAGTCGAAATGTTCATTTTTATCTTTATCTTGGCTTTGGGGCTTCTCTACGCCTGGAGAAAGCGGTTACTAAGATGGGTTTAGTTGAAAATGGCAAATTGCCAGGTCCTTTGACCAAGCTATTGAATATAAGTCGAAAATATTCGCTTTGGGTATATCAATGGGGACTTGCATGTTGTGCAATAGAAATGGGTGCTGCTTTTGCTTCTCCGCGCTATGACGTTATGAGACTAGGTGTTATTCCTTTTCCTGCAAGCCCGCGTCAAGCTGATTTAGTTGTTATATCTGGGACAGTTACAGACAAGATGGCTCCCGCTGTAAGGCGACTTTATGAACAAATGCCTGAACCGAAATATGTAATTTCTATGGGGTCTTGTGCAAATTGTGGAGGGCCTTATTGGGATAGCTATTCGGTTACCAAAGGTGTTGATCAGATAATCCCCGTGGATGTCTACGTTCCTGGCTGTCCACCTCGACCGGAAGCATTACTAGAAGGAATTGTTTTATTGCAGGAACGAATAGCTTCAGAAGACATGACTGATCGATGGAATCGAGATCCAATTGTCGTCACCTGATACCAACGCAGAAGAAATTGTTGAAGAGTCAATAGAACCTCAAGAGGAACCCATAATTGATGAAAAGCGTGAAGCCTTTGTCGCGAGCATCAAGCAAGATTTGGGCAGTGGTTTTATTGATTCTCACATAGACCCCGAGATTGATGTGTGGATACGAGT
Source organism: Acidimicrobiaceae bacterium (assembly GCA_002716285.1). Lineage (GTDB taxonomy): Bacteria > Actinomycetota > Acidimicrobiia > Acidimicrobiales > MedAcidi-G1 > MedAcidi-G1. Next base: position 15,393 of record PBAM01000014.1, on the reverse strand, counting down.
AACTCAAGAAGCTTGGTTAGAAACCGCAAAGATTCTTTTTGAGAAACATGGAATGAACTTCTTTAATTTCCTTTCTGCAATTGATTGGAAACCCTCACCATTTGGTCGAGAGATGGATGCGGCGATAGATCATCTTGATGATGAAGTGACTGTTGAAACTGAAATGGAATGGGGTGTAACTGGAGGTGAAAAGCGCTTTCAACTACTTGCACGTGTCCATAACCCTGTCACAAATATTGGTATTAATATAAAGGCTGATTTAGACGGCGAATTCCCAGAAGTAGACACATGGATTCCTGTGTATCCAGGTGCCAACTGGCATGAACGAGAAGTAATGGAGATGTTTGGAATTTCGTTTAAAAACCATCCGAATATGGTGAATCTCTATTTACCCACTGAATTTGAAGGTCATCCACTTCGAAAGGACTTTCCTTTACTTTCCAGAAGGGCTAAACCCTGGCCTGGAATTGTTGATGTAGAACTAATGCCTGGTGAGGATGATGATGAAACAGAAGAATCAGGAGAAGAAACCTGATGAACCCTGAAGCTTCAACCCAGCAACTTTCTTATATAGCAAATCAAGCAAGCGATGCAAGAGTCAACATTGAACTTGAAACAGAAGGTATGACTCTAAATCTAGGACCCCAGCATCCAGCAACACACGGGACTTTACGAATAATTGTTCGTCTAGACGGTGAACAAGTTGTGTCCGCAGAACCTGTGATGGGCTATATGCATCGGGGGTATGAAAAACTTACAGAGGTCAGAACCTATCCGCAGGTAACAACTCTGGTAAACAGAATTGATTGGTTAGGGAGTTTTGCAAATGAGGTTCCGTTCATTCTTGCAGCCGAAAGGCTTATGGAGGTGGAAGCTCCCCCGAGAGCTCAATGGATAAGAACCGCATTATTTGAACTATCCCGAATAGCGAATGTTGTTTTGTTCTTAGGCGATATGGCAGTTCAGTTAGGAGCAACAACCCCTGTCTTTTATGCATTCAGAGACCGAGAATTTGTTTTAAACCAGATCGAATCAGTAACTGGTGGGCGGTTTCATCCAAATTTTGACCGGATAGGCGGAATAAAAGACGATTTACCAAAAGGCTGGATACAAGAAACTAAAGACGTGCTTGCCCGAATTCATTCTTTTTGCGAAGAGATGCAAGACCTTGTAGTTGGAAATGAAATTTTTCAAACCAGAACTAGAGGAATTGGAATAATTCCTGCTGACATCGGCCTCGCTTATGGTCTTTCGGGTGCAAATATTCGATCGAGTGGAGTTGATTGGGATTTAAGGAGAGATGGTGGAGTAGGTTTAATTCACGACCAGCTTGATTGGAAAGTCTGGACACATCCCGATGGTGATTCATTTGCACGCTATTGGGTACGTCTGCAGGAAGTCAGGGAGTCTTGCAAAATGGTAGGTCAAATTCTTGACGGAATACCCTCAGGTCCAATAATGGCTAAAGTGCCAAGGATTATAAAGGTGCCTCCTGGTGAAGCTTATGTAGAAACAGAGAATCCTCTTGGAGTAATGGGTTATTACATTGTTTCTAAGGGTGATTTGGTTCCTTATAGAGTGAAAATACGTTCAGCTTCGTTTAATAATGTTTCAATTACACCATGGGTTTTGAAAGGTGTTTACGTCCCCGATGTCATTTCTATTTTGGCGAGTTTGTATTTCATTTTAGGAGATATTGACCGATGACAGTTTTTAATCTGGCTATAGAACTCGCCTATTGGCAGCAAACTGTAATTAGATCAATTCTGGGATTGGTAGCAGTACTTCTTCCTGCGGGAACTCTTGTTTATCTCTATTTATTCAAGATGATGAGTTTTATGCAAAGTCGATTGGGCCCGATGGAAGCTGGTCCCTACGGTTCATTACAACTTTTAGCAGAAGTAGGAAAATTTCTTCAGAAAGAAGACTTGTTTCCAAGGACTGCTGACAGAGTGGTTTTCAAAGCAGCTCCGTTTGTGGTTTTAGCTTCAACTTTTTTACTCGTTTTAGTGTTGCCAGCTGGGCCAGATGCTTGGTTCATAAATATTGACACTGGCGTGTTTTTTGCTCTAGCAGTTTCGTCAATTTCGGTGATAGGAATTCTCATGGCGGGTTGGGGTTCAGCCAGTAAATATTCACTGATCGGCGGATTGAGAGCAGCGGGACAACTTGTTGCATATGAATTGCCTCTTGTTTTAGCTGTAATGGGTGTCGTAATCCAGGCAGGTACCTTGAATGTTCAAGAGATTGTTCTCGCTCAAGCAAATGGGGAAATTTTTGGCTGGGGCGGGATAGGTAATCCTTTTCTAATTACACAATTCTTAGGTTTTATGATTTTTCTTGTAGCGGTTCAAGCTGAATTAACTCAACCACCTTTTGACATGCCGGTAGCCGAATCAGAAATTGTTACTGGTTACCTAACTGAATACACAGGAATGAGATTTTTGCTTTTCTTCATAGGTGAGTTTGCTACAGCTGGAATTTTCTCAGCTTTAGCAGCAACATTTTTCCTTGGTGGTTGGTACATCCCGGGGTTAGATCCGACGGATAATCTTTTCAACCTTATAGGTCCGTTAGTTTTGGTAGGAAAGATGTTATTCGTGTCATTCCTTATCTTTTGGTTCCGATTCACATATCCCAGATTTCGTGAAGACCAATTGCAACAACTTGCTTGGAAGGTATTAGTGCCTCTTTCATTGGTAAATATTGTTGCTACTGGTGTATTGAAAGTGGTTTTCTAATGGGTTTATCGATAAGAGTTCCGGGATTGATAAAAGGTTTAGGGGTAACTTTTAAGACTTTGATTAAAACTCTCACGAAAGGCGCACATACAGTTCAATATCCCCGAGTGAAGGAAGCGCCGACTCTTCGAGCTAGAGGGGTGATTGCATTACACGAAGAGAATTGCACTGCATGCATGCTTTGTGCACGTGAATGCCCTGACTGGTGCATTTACATTGAAGGGCATAAATACAAAGCTCCACCTAGAAGACCTGGTGGTAAACCGCGACAGAAAAATGCTTTGGATCGTTTTGATATTGATTTTGCACTTTGCATGTATTGCGGTATTTGCGTTGAAGTTTGCCCTTTTGAGGCTCTCTTTTGGTCGCCAGAATTTGAATTTTCTGAGCCTAAATTGGCTGACTTGCTTCATGACAAAGATCAATTATCAAAGTGGATGGAAACTGTGCCCGAATTTGAAGAATATGAAACTGGTAGTGAAGCTAAACAAGCAAAGGTTCCACGTTAATGGCTGGTTTCTTTTTGTCGCAGATCCAAGGATTGGATCCACTAACAAGTAGTGAGGTATTAGTCGCGCAAAATGTCTTTTTTGCANTNATNGCTTTAGTGATGATTTTGGCNGCATTACGAATGGTTACAACAGAAAACATTGTTCACGCNGCTCTNTATCTAGTGATTGTTCTAGCNGGNGCGGCGGGNATGTTCATTCTCTTGGGAGCTGAATTTGTAGCAGTTACCCAAATTCTCGTTTATATAGGAGCCATAGTTGTTCTTTTTCTTTTTGGAATAATGCTGACAAAAGGCTCATTTGGGGCAGAAGAAGGAGAGTTCAGAGAACGAAATCAAATGGCTATTTTGGTAGGAGTTTTGATAGTTGCAGTTACTTCAGGATCTTTCATAGATAGTTTTCGAGATGCCGAACTGAACCGTGAAGCGCCAAGTACCACAGCTGAAATAGGCGATACGATTTTCGGACAGTTCATAATTCCATTTGAAGCCATNTCGGTCTTGTTGCTCGCAGCTTTAATCGGATCAGTTGTTATAGCGAGAAGGGATCTGTAATGCTACTAAATCAGTTTTTGATTCTTTCTGCAGTGCTTTTCTCCATTGGAGTGTATGGAGTATTGACAAGACGTAATGGCGTTATGGTTTTGATGTCAATAGAACTAATCCTTAATTCAGTTAATATCAATCTTGTTGCCTTCGCCGCTTTCAGAGAAGCAATTCCAGGAGAGGTATTTGCACTTTTTGTAATTGCAGTAGCAGCAGCTGAAGTGGGTGTAGGCCTAGCTATGGTTTTGTTGCTTTATCGCAATCGTCGAAACATCGACCTTGCTGGAATTGATTCGATGAAGGGCTGATGTGATGATCCAATTATTAGCAGCTACGACTTCGTCCGCAACCTCAATTCCTTTGGGAATAACACAAGAAGGAAATTGGTTTTTACAGAATGCGTGGCTTATCCCGCTTATACCAGCCTTGTCGTTTATTGGGATACTTTTTTTCGGTAAACGTTTACCTCGTGGAGGATCGGAACTTGGGATAGCTGCTTTATTGATTGTGTTTCTTCTATCAATATGCACCGGATTCGCTTGGATGGATCATCGTGATAATTTTCACGGAGAGGAAATAAGTCAAGTTCTTACAACTGGTGAGCATGGTGAGCATGGTGAGCATGGTGAGCATGGTGAGCATGGTGAGCATGGTGAGCATGGTGAGCCATCTTTAGCTGTTGTNAATACAACAACTTGGTTTATAACAGGAGGCGTNGAATTCTCTGTTGGAACGCTTGTAGATGGACCNGCAGTGATGATGTTATTTGTAGTNACTTTGGTTTCTTTGNTAGTTCATATTTATTCAACAGATTATGTAGCCGGCGATAGAAGGTTCACACACTTTTTTGCTTTCCTTTCACTATTCAGCGCTTCGATGCTCCTGCTTGTAGTTTCTGAAAACACACTTCAGTTACTAGTNTCTTGGGAGTTAGTAGGATTGTGCTCTTTTGCATTGATAGGACACTGGTGGGAGGAAAAAGACAATTCGAATGCTGCATTAAAAGCATTTTTAACCAACCGTGTTGGAGACATGGGTTTATTAATTGGGGTGACAATTCTCTTTTTCGCTTCAGGAAAAATGATTCCGGACTCTTTNGGTTCTTTTTCTATAGCGACTACTAATGCTTTAGCTTCATCAGGCCTACTTCCCCACACCACCTTGTTAATAGCCGCTTGCTGTCTCATGGCAGCGGTTATGTCAAAATCTGGCCAGTTCTTCTTGCACACCTGGTTGCCTGATGCAATGGCAGGACCGACGCCAGTGTCAGCTCTTATTCATGCTGCGACCATGGTAGTAGCTGGAGTCTTTATGATCGCTCGCCTTTACGGAGTCTTCTTTGAAGGATTTTCTATAGGTGGAAGTTCGATAAACCTAATGGCTCTTGTAGGTGGGCTTACAACACTAGTAGGAGCATGTTTAGCTTTCGTTCAGCGGGANATCAAAAAGGTTCTTGCTTATTCAACAATTTCACAACTTGGTTATATGGTCATGGCACTAGGTGTAGGGGCTTGGACCGCAGCGATGTTTCATCTTTTCACTCATGCTTTCTTTAAAGCTTGCCTATTTTTAGGTTCTGGATCTGTTGCTCACTCAGTTCATAGTTTTGATATGAAATCAGATATGGGCGGATTAAGAAAAGTAATGCCACAAACATTTCGAACTTTCATAATCGGTTCTATTGCTTTAGCAGGCCTTCCACCTTTCGCAGGATTTTGGTCCAAAGATGAAATACTCGCAGGAACAGGTGGATGGGGAATTATGGGAGGCACGGATGGCAACGGCTCCTATACATTCATGTTGGTAATGGGAATGGTTACTGCTGCTCTGACAGCTGCGTATATGACTCGATGTGTTTATCTAACTTTCTTTGGTGAATTTAGGGGCCATGGTGACCCTCATGAATCAGGTCCAAGAATCACTGTCCCTCTTTGGATTTTGGCAGTACTTGCAATTTTTGCTGGATTCCTGAATTTACCTAAAGGCTTTCAACTTGTACCAGAATCGCTTCAGGAAAGATTCGGCCATTATGTTGAACCTGTAGCGGGTTATTTCCCCAAAATTTCTCATGCCACACCTAGCTGGTCACTAGCAATAATTTCGACAATTGTTGTAGTTGCTGGCATTGCAGTAGCTTGGAATTACTATTTCGTAAAAGTAGAAAAGGCTTCGAAAGAAAGTGGTCAAAGTTTGACCGAATTACCTGATGGGCTTACTACGCGTTTGGTTATAGCGAGAATGGGACACACGCTTCTGGTCAACAAGTATTATTTAGACCATCTCTATACCGGAATTATTACCCGAGCTGTTAAAGAACCGATAGCTGAATTGGCCTATCGATCGAACCAAGAAATCTTAGATCGCACTGTTGATACTTTTGGCCGAACTGCGGTAAAAGTTGGTCAACTTAATTATTACAAGATAGATCAGGTTGTTGTTGACGGTTTTGTTAACGCTTCTGGTCGAATCTCATCCGATAGCGGTGAAGAACTTCGCAAAATTCAATCCGGAAAAGTTCAGAGCTATGCAGCGATTTTGTTTGCTGCTGCGACGATATTAGCCGGTTTACTCATAGTCATTGTGTAGGAGATATTAAATATGGAGAACTTGCTTGACAGTTGGGGCCTTACCGTGGCCACTTTCTCACCTTTAGTAGGTGCGTTAGTTATGTTCCTAATTCCAAAAGAAAAAGAATACGAGCACAAAATGATTGCTCTTATAACTTCTCTTTGGGTTGCATTTGTGGGATTAATGCTCCTCATATGGTTCGATCTTGACGCTACTGACAGGCTCCAATATGTGGTAGACAAGAGTTGGATCCAGGCAATTCATAGTCGTTATGTCGTAGGACTTGACGGAATTTCTCTACCCCTGTTGTTGCTTACAGTGCTTATAGTTCCGCTTTGTATTGTTTACAGTTGGAATCATTTTCCTGATCCAAAAAATCCAAAANCATTTTTGATCTTGATCCTTGTTTTAGAGACAGGCATGATTGGTACTTTCGTAGCCCAAGATATGGTTCTTTTCTTTGTTTTCTTCGAAGTCGTTTTATTGCCAATGTTTTTTATGATTGCTGTATGGGGAGGACCGAANAGAAAATATGCTTCTCTAAAATTTTTCCTTTACACACTTTTCGGATCAGCGTTAATGCTCGTCAGCTTCCTGTCACTCTTCTTCTTGACAGGAGCGGAGTCTTTTGTATTCAGTGAAATTGCTGACAATGTTGTTGCCCATACTGTTTCTCGCACAGCACAACTTTGGATATTCGGTGGAATGTTCCTTGGCTTTGGAATTAAAGTCCCGATGTTCCCATTTCATACTTGGNTGCCTGATGCCCATACTGAAGCACCGACTGTTGGATCCGTAATACTTGCGGCTGTATTGCTGAAACTCGGCACTTATGGATTTGTCAGAATAGCGATCCCTCTACTTCCTGATGCGGCAGTTGAATGGGCGCCTTGGATAGGACTATTGGCTGTAATAGGAATTATTTACGGAGCATTCTGTTGTTTGGCACAAACAGATATGAAACGGTTAATCGCCTTCTCTTCAGTTGCTCATATGGGATTTGTAATGCTTGGAATTTCAACTCTTACTGATTTCGGAATTAATGCAGCCATTATGGGCATGGTTGCTCATGGTCTCATTACAGGGATGCTCTTCTTTTTAGCCGGATCTATGAAAGAGCGTTATCACACTTTAGAGATTAATAGATTAGGTGGATTGCTTATACAAGCGCCCAAAATGGGNTGGGTTTTAGGATTTTGTGCGATGGCATCTCTTGGATTACCTGGCCTCGCAGGGTTCTGGGGAGAATTTCCCGCNATACTTTCTGCATACAATCCTGCAAATGGTTTACCGGTGGAAACCTTTAGAACATTTATGGTAGTAGCAGCGTTAGGCACGGTTCTTGCTGCCGGCTATTTGTTGTGGCTACTTCAGAGGTCAGCATTTGGTACTCCAAAAGAAGAATTTGCTGATGACCCTAATATCCATGACGCAACAAAAACAGAATGGATTGCATGGGCTCCTCTACTCGCTTTAATACTCGCGATAGGCATCTATCCAAATCTTGTTTTTAGGGCTACAGATGCAGCAGTAGATGCATCATTGACTCCATGTCTGACTATTAATGCAGATGAATCAACTCATGAAGAAATCGAATCAGCTCACTGTTCTGATGTTTATGGTTTGAGTGATCATGGATCTGACCATCACGCGGTTTCGAAGGGTTAATAGTGACCACTAACCTTATGCTCGTAGCGTTTGAACGCCCTGCAATTGACTGGCACGCTGTCGCTCCTGAAATAGTCCTACTCTCTGTAGGGGTCTTCATCACACTTTTAGACATCTTATTTTTAGAAAAGGCACGACCTTATATGGCAGCGTTATCTGGGTTAGGGATTCTTGCTACAGCAATACCCCTACTGACTCTTGGTATTGATGGAACTGANAGAGTTCTTTTCGATGGAGCATACGTGGTTGATAATTTTTCATTAGTGCTAAAAGCCATTTTTCTTCTAGCAGGATATGTAGTTATTCTCCTTTCAACCAACTACATAGTTGAAGGTGACTACTGGGAGAGTGAATACTACGGCCTTCTTCTGGCTTCTCTAATGGGAATGATCATGATGGCGTCCTCGAGAGATTTGATATCTGTCTTCGTAGCTTTAGAACTACTTTCGATCCCTGCTTATCTAATGGCTGCTTGGAGAAAGCGTGATCCGAAGTCAAATGAAGCAGGTCTTAAGTATTACCTAATGGGTGTTTTTGCATCAGCAGTGATGCTCTACGGAATGTCACTTTTGTTTGGGGTAAGTGGCACCACCATACTAAGTGGGATTGCTGACTCTATTGATGCTGGCAATGGTTCTAGTTCTGTAATGACATTAGGAATTGTTTTTGTAGTAGCTGGCTTTGCGTTCAAAGTATCCGCCGTTCCATTTCACACTTGGGCACCTGATGTTTATGAGGGAGCTCCAACACCTGTAACAGCTTTTCTTTCTGTGGCCTCTAAAGCCGCAGGTTTTGTTGCTCTACTTGCTTTAATTTTCGTTGGTTTCTATGAGCTTTCAAATATTTGGGAACCGCTTATTTGGATACTTTCAGCGCTCTCTATGACTGTAGGTAATTTGGTTGCATTAAGACAAACGAACATAGTTCGTCTTATGGCTTACTCTGGTATAGCGCAGACAGGATTTATGATTGCTCCTTTAGCTGTAGCTGGTAACAGTTTAGCCACTGGTGACCAAGCTCTTTCGGCGATAATTACCTACTTAGCCATTTATGCGGCCATGAACCTTGGTGCATTTGCAGTGATAATTACTTTGGCGAGACGCACTGGTAGCGCAGAAATTGATTCATTTGCAGGGGCCTTTCACTTTGCTCCCGGATTGACAGTTGCTATGACGATTTTTCTATTTTCCCTTGCAGGTATACCTCCTTTAGGAGGATGGTTCGCCAAATTTGAGGTGTTTAGGGTTTTAGCAACCTCTGGAGAAACTTGGGGCTATTTGTTAGCTGTTATTGCGGCTATTAACTCTGTTATAGCTCTTTTTTACTATGCAACAATTGCTCGTAAAATGTGGGCTGATGAACCTTCAGAAAGTGATTTAAATACCGTTGAGATAACACCATCACTTGTATCCGCTTTAGCGATTTGTGTATTAGTTACTCTACTATTCGGCATATTCCCTCAATTAATAGCACGCTTTACAGAAGTAAGCCTGTTGGCTTTTGGTACGTAAACCCGTAACAATTGGCATGTTAGCTAATGATTTAAAAAATCGAATTAAGAAATCCGGACCTCTCTCTTTTTCCGAGTTTGTTGAATCTTGTCTCTATGATTCGAATGACGGTTTTTACACCAAAGGAGGAAGAGCAGGACGACGGGGAGACTTTTTGACAAGTCCTGAAGTTGGCCCCTTTTTTGGTTTTCTTATCGCAAATTGGTTAGACGAGACGTGGAGAAATTTAAATAAACCTAAAAACTTTCANGTGATTGAGGTTGGAGCAGGTAGTGGGACCCTTGCCAGAGCAATAATTGACGCTAAACCNAAGTGCCTTGAAAATGGAATTTATACGATGGTTGAACGTTCCCAGAAGTTGCGAGAAGAGCAACCTACTTCGGACAAACTGATCTCTATTGCAAATATCCCTGAGGTTCCTTTAGTGGGCGCAGTGATCGCAAATGAACTTTTAGACAATTTACCGTTCGATCTCTTAGAGGGGAATGGTAAATGTTGGAAAGAAGTACGTATAGGTCTTATGGATGATCAATTTGTCGAGACTCTAATAGGTGAAAGGAAAGAACCAGTTGGAGTGTTTCCTCTGAAAGGAGCACGGATACCAATTCAAACTCAAGCTAACAAATGGGTTGAAAGTATCNTAGAGATGATTGTGGCAGGTTCGTTACTGGTAATTGATTATGGCTCCACAACTCAAGAAATGAGTCAAAGAGATCAAGATTCGTGGCTCCGAACTTTTAGAAACCATTCAAGAGGCAACGATCCTCTAGATAATGTTGGGAATCAAGACCTCACAGTCGAAGTGGCTATTGATCAACTCCCAGAAGGCGCATTGATTTCCAATCAAAAGGACTTTCTTAAAAATCAAGGGATTGATAATTTGGTGGAGGAAGGACGTCAAGTATGGAAAGAATTTTCTTCAGTTGGTGATTTAAAAGCTGTTAAAGCACGAAGCAGAGTAACTGAAGCAGAAGCGCTTCTCGACCCCCTGGGTTTAGGAGGGTTTTTTGTTTTAGAGTGGCATCTTCCGTTTAGCGATTAGATAATCAGNAACCCTTTTACCCCGTTGGGTAAGTAACCCTCTGACTTTGTCTAAAATTACCTAATCAACCAAGGGAGCAATAATGAGCGAATCAACAATCGAAGAGTTCTATGTTGAGGATCGAACATTTCCACCTGATGCAGATTTTGTAAAGAATGCATTACTTAATGATTCTTCTCATTATGAAGAAGCAATTTCTGACTATGAAGCATTTTGGGCCAGGCAAGCAAGAGAGTTGATTAGTTGGGATGAGGATTTCCACACGACACTTGAGTGGAAACTGCCTTTTGCCAAATGGTTCATAGGCGGTCGACTTAATATTTCTTACAACTGTTTAGACAGACATGTAGAAGCGGGTTACGGAGAGAGGGTNGCTTATTATTGGGAAGGAGAACCAGGTGATACTCGAAAAATTACTTATCAAGATCTTCTTATAGAAGTCTCCAAATTCGCGAATGTATTGAAAGAACTTGGATTAAAAAAAGGAGATCGAGTGGCTATATACATGCCGATGATCCCTGAACTCCCTGTAGCAATGCTTGCCTGCGCCAGAATCGGATTGGTTCATAGTGTTATATTCGGAGGCTTTTCACCTGATGCAATTATCGATCGATGTGAAGACGCTCAAGCAAGGCTTATNATCACAGCAGACGCAGGNTTCAGACGTGGAGTCCCGTCAGTATTAAAAACAAATGTTGATACGGCATTAGACAATGGTGCCCCGACTGTAGAGCATGTAGTAGTTGTTAACCGATGTGACACGGAAATACAAATGATTGCAGGGCGTGATCATTGGTGGCATGAACTAGTTGAGAAAGCAGACTCTGATTGTCCGGCCGAATCATTAGAGAGTGAGGATCTCCTTTATTTGCTTTATACCTCGGGTACAACTGCAAAACCAAAAGGCATTATGCACACAACTGCAGGTTATTTAACTCAAGTCATGTATACGCATCGCTATACCTTCGATTTGAATNGAGATAAGGATATTTATTGGTGTGCAGCGGATATCGGATGGGTTACAGGGCATAGCTACATCGTTTATGGTCCTTTAGCTAATGGTTGTACGTCAGTGATCTATGAAGGCACACCGGATACACCACGTTTGGATCTTCGTTCAGATGAGCCATCAGAATGGCCTAAAGATCGGTTATGGGACATTATTGAACGTTATGGCGTTACTCAGCTGTATACCGCTCCGACAGCTATAAGAACTTTCATGAAGTGGGGTGCGCAAGAACCTGCTTTACATGATTTGTCGTCTTTGCGAGTTTTGGGAACAGTGGGAGAGCCAATAAATCCAGAAGCATGGATGTGGTATCACGAAAATATCGGAGGAGAAAAATGTCCGATTGTTGATACCTGGTGGCAAACGGAAACTGGGGGTCACATGATTACGCCACTTCCGGGTTTGACTACGACTAAGCCAGGATCTGCTTGTCAACCAATACCCGGGGTATTTGCAGAAGTAGTAGATGATGATGGAATTCAAATTCAACAAGGGGGAGGCTATTTGACGATTACACACCCCTGGCCTGGAATGTTGAGAGGTATTTGGGGCGACCCTGAGAGATACAAACAGACCTATTGGTCACGTTTTGAAGGTAAGTATTTTGCTGGAGATGGAGCGAAGTTAGACAAGGATGGCTATTTGTGGCTTNTAGGAAGAGTCGATGATGTAATGAACGTTTCGGGTCACCGAATTTCAACTGCAGAAATTGAGTCAGCTCTAGTAGATCACNCTGCAGTAGCTGAAGCAGCAGTAGTTGGAGTTGCTGATTCGACTACTGGACAGGCAATTGTTGGGTATGTGATTTTGAGAGGAACTTTTGAAGTTTCAGACTCACTTGGAGAAGAGATACGCGCTCACGTAGCAACCAAGTTGGGGCCAATTGCTAGACCAAAAACAGTTGTTTTAGTTCCTGACCTGCCTAAAACTAGAAGTGGAAAAATAATGAGACGACTGTTACGGGATGTCGCAGAAGGTAGAGATTTAGGTGATACAACTACTTTGGCTGATTCAGGGGTTGTAGAGGAGATTCGAACTAGAGCNGCTGAATCNCCNGAGGAAGACTAAANACTTAATGTTTATTTACAGGGATCTAGAACCTCCTTCTGGTTTTGTTTTTATAGTTGATATAGATGGTGTGATAGCCGATGCAACAGCACATCAACATTATTTAAATGGTGCGAGTCAAAATTGGGAAGAATTTTTTGAAGCTACTTTAAATAGTCGAGTGTTTAAAGAAGGTCGAGAACTTGTGAAAAGTCTTGATGCATCAAAACCCATTTTTATAATGACAGCAAGGCCTTCTTATCTTCTCGAAAAGACTGTTGACTGGTTGAATCAAAATGAAATTTCCTGGGATGCTCTTTTAATGAGAGAAGGAAATGATGATCGTAGTTCCCCAGAAGTCAAGTTGGATTTATTAAGAGATTCAATTGAATGTGGATATAAGCCGGCACTTGCNCTTGATGATGACCCGAGGAATCTTTTAATGTTTTGGGAGCAGAAAATTCCTTCTATTTATATCCATTCAGGGTATTACGAATAAAACAAATTTTAGGTATTGTTATATTTCAGAAAAAAAGGTGAATAATGGTAAACACAGCAAAGACTTTCGGCCTTTTGGCACTTTTAGGCGGTCTTTTCATTGTTATAGGTGGCGCAATCGGTGGTTCTGGTGGCCTTATTTTAGGTCTTGTAATTGGCTTATTATTTGTTGGTGGAAGTTATTGGTTTAGTGACAAACTTGCAATAGCTTCAGCTCGAGCAGTTCCAGCGGAGCCGTCTGATTATCCCGAATATCACCGAGTGATGACGGAGTTATCGATGGCAGCCGGGCTTCCTATGCCAAAGTTATATATTTCACCTAATAAACAACCCAATGCTTTTGCGACTGGTAGAAATCCTGAACATGCAGCTGTTGCTGTGACACAAGGTCTCTTAGACAATCTGGATTGGTATGAGATCAGAGGAGTGTTAGCTCACGAATTAAGCCATGTTGAAAATCGTGACATTCTTATAGGTTCTGTTGCAGCCGCAATTGGGATGGCAATAACACTTATAGCTCGGATGGCTTTCTGGGCCGCTATGTTCAGTGGAGGTCGTGGCAGAGACAGAAATCCATTAGGTGAAATTGCATTTGCAATAATGGCCCCTATAGCAGCCATGCTTATTCAGGCAGCTATAAGTCGCACCCGAGAATATAAAGCTGATGCTACAGCAGCGCGACTTATTGGCGATGGAGAACCTCTTGCGAGAGCATTGGAGAAATTAGAAATTACATCTGGTCGTATTCCTTCAGGAATTGACCCAAATCAAGCATCTTCTTATATTGTCAATCCATTAAAAGCAGAGGCTCGTGGTCGGGGAGGGAGTCGTATTTTTTCAACTCATCCTCCAACAGTTGAGAGGGTGGAAAGACTACGAAATGGTTCTTGGAACCAAGGAACAGTTGGTAGTGGNCCTATTTCTTAGTCTCGAAAGTTTATGAATTGAAGCGGTAATTCAATTTTACTGGCCTTCAGAGAAGTGATTACCTCNTGAAGAGCATCGCGTTTTTTACCACTTACCCTTATTTGGTCACCTTGGTTTTGTGTTTGGATTCCTTTGATGCCTAAGTCTTTTATTTGACTATTGATAGATTTAGAATCTTCACTCCCGATACCTGATTGCAATTTTGCTACTTTCTGACTTCTTCCTCCAGCAGCAGATTCCAGATCTTGCCATAAGAGCGTTTTTAAGGAAACTTTCCTTTTCACTAATTTTTCTTCAAGCACTATTANCAAAGCNTTAAGTCGNTCTTCTGTTGAGGATTCGATTCGTATTGAATCCTCTGTTAGTTGAACTTCCGAATTCGTTCCTTTGAAATCAAAACGATTATTTATTTCACGTTCTGTTTGATCGACTGCATTTCTCACTTCTTGTTGGTCGTATTGTGAAACAATGTCAAAAGATGGCATGCATTTACCTTACTTGTTTGTAACGGATGTAACTTACAGGTGTCTTGTGCTTGTGAGTCCATTAGCATCCGATTAAGGGTCGGTGCCCGAGTGGCCAAAGGGAACGGGCTGTAAACCCGTCGGCATTTGCCTTCGGAGGTTCAAATCCTCCTCGGCCCACAAAACAGTGGTCCAGAACTATTTCGGTTCTGGGCCACTGACATTTAGTATCGTTTGCATTATGACAACGTCTTGCCATTTGCCGAATTTTCTACCTATTTCTTTTTCAGTACCTACAATTTCAAAATTAAATCTTTGATGGAGAGCGACACTCGCTTCATTAGCGCCTCCTATTCTTGCGACTACGGCGTGAAATCCGCTTGACTCTGCTACTTCTAATAGGTGAGAAAGTAACTCCCCTGCTATACCTTGATTTCTAAATTTTTCATTTACATAAATTGAGTCTTCTACAGTTGTTCTATAAGCAGCCCTTGCCTTATAAGGAGAAAGAGAAGCGAAGCCCAGTATTTTGTTGCTCGTTTCAGCAACTAATACGCTAAAGGCACCGGATCTTTCACTAAGCCATTCTTCTTGTTCTTTAGCGGTTCTCTCCACTAAATCAAAAGTCACTGTTGAATTTCTAACTTCATGATTATAAATTTCTCGGATTGCCTCTGCATCTTTTTGTTTAGCTAGGCGGATTTGTATCCCTTTTTCCATACTCTGACTGTAGTAAGGCTTAACGGCAGGTAAGTGGACGTTGGGGTAACCATACTCCTGTGGCATCATGTCAATAAGCCTTTGGCTGGCCCCCTTAGCTCAGTCGGCAGAGCGTCTCCATGGTAAGGAGAAGGTCGACAGTTC